>JAFAMS010000318.1 GCA_019233165.1 Vulcanimicrobiota bacterium
GGTGGTCCCCGTAAAGCGGTAGTTCGAGAACTGACCTCCCCAGCGGTCGATCCCGAGATCGAACGAAGCGGCGGGCTTCCGGGTCGGCTCGAGCGTACGGAAGTTGACGCTCCCGTTGATCGCGTAGTTGATGTTGTCGGCGATCACGCCGGGACCTTTGACGACCTCGACGGTCTCCAAGAGATGCGGGTCGATCGTCTGTCCGCCGTAGAACCCGGTAAACCCGATCGAAACGGGATGACCGTCGATCAGCGTTTGCGTTTCGTACGGAAGCGAGCCGCGGACTTGCGGGACGAAGAGCGCTCCCTGCGTCGCGCCGTTGATCTCACCGTTGACGGCGCCGCCGCCGTACGTCGCGACGACGCCGGGGGTCTGGTTGAGCACTTTCGCGACTTGATTTTGGCCCTGATCGACGAAGGTCTGCTCGGGGATCGTCGCGACCGATGCGGGCGCAAGGTTGATGGTGCCGCGACCCGTGACCGCGACGCGACCGATCTCGCGCAACGAGCTGAACGACGTCGGGACGAGCGAAACGGAAACGGTCGTCGTCTGTCCGGCGATGACGGTGACGTCGTCGCGCGAGGTCGTGACGAAACCCGCACGCGTGGCGCTTAGCGTGTACAAACCTGCGGCGACGTTCGAGAACGTGAAGCTGCCGGTAGGACCGGAGGTTGTGTTTGCCGTCGACGGACCCACCAGAGCGAGTGCCGCTCCGCTGACCGCGCCGCCTTGCGCGTCGACGACGGTCCCCGTGACCGTCCCCGTCCCGCCGCCTTGTGCGAACGCCGGAATCCCCGAGAGCAGCAGACTGACGGCCAGAGCGAGAGCGGCAACCGCCATCCGAGTCCGGTCCATGCGACCTCCAATTCTCAACGTAAAAGCGGGCGGCTTGAGCAGCCGTCCGGAACATGCTTCCGGGAGTGTATACAAAATATCAAATCCTGTAAAGGGGTCCTTAAGGACATTAAGTGGCAGGAAGCGTCGACCCCGCCTCAGTCGGCGGCGATCTCGACGGGCGAGTGGCCCACCGCGTCGAGAAAGCGCAAGAAGTCAGCGGTTCGCATCGTTACCGTGGCGTCGTTGCGCAGCGGGTGGAAGTTCAGCAGCTCGAGCTGTAAGAGGCGCCGCTCCAAGACGACCGTGACGCGCTTTTCGGCGTCGTTGAGCACGGCCAGCGGTGAGACCGCGCCCGGCGTCACGCCGAGGGCTGATTCGAGGACCTCGGCGCTCGCAAATGAGAGCCGTCCCGAGTCGAGCCTGCGCGCCAGCTCCTTGAGGTCCAGCACCGTATCTTCGAGCGCCGCGACCAGCCAAAGCTCGCCCTTCTTGTTCTGAAGCAAAAGGTTCTTGACGTGACCGCCGGGGAGGTCGCCGCGCAAGCGTTTGCTCTCCTCGATCGTGCGAACGACGGGATGTTCGCGCAACGCGACCGAGACCCCGAGCCGGTCGAGCTCTGCGTAGAGCTCTCTCTCGCCGGACGCCACCCTCGACTATTGAGTTCCTGCGGCGGCCATCGTCGTCAGTGAGCTCGTCGTCGTCGAGCGAATCGGTTCGCCTTCCTCAAAACGCGTCCAACGGAAAAGATGGGCACGCGGATCGACTGTCGCGGAGAGATAAGAGGACAAGATCTCGGCGATTGCCGGCGCCAGCTTGAAGCCGTGGCCCGAGAGTCCCGTTGCGATTACGATCCCGTCCAGACCCGGGAGCTTCCCCAAGATCGGGAAGCCGTCGGTCGAAACGTCGTACACGCCCGACCAGTCGTGCGCTATGCCGGCGTGCTCGAGCTGCGGCAGGCGCCGGCTCGCATTCGTCACCATGGTCTCGATCTTCGCGTCCTCGGCGTACTCCGGGCAGCGTTCGACGTCGACGTGATCGAGCGAGTCGGCCGGATCGTTGCTCCCGATCAACGTCAGATCGTTCCCTTCGGGCCGGATGTAGACGAGGTTGACGGGGTCCGAAACGATCGGCCGCTTCGGCCGCGGCCGTTCGCGAAGCGTCACGATTTGATGGCGGCTCGTCGATACCGGCGTCGCATAGCCGAGCGGCGCAAGGAGTTGCGGAACCCACGAGCCGGCGCAGTTGAAAATCAGCTCGGCTTCGACGATCGTCCCGTTCGCGGTTTCGACGCCGGCGATGCGGTCGCCGCGTCGGACGAAACGGGCGACCGCGGTGTGCGGGTGGTAGGAGACGCCGAGCTCGCGCGCTGCGGAAAGAAACGCCGTCGCGGCCCCGGGCGGATCGCCGTAACCCGAGTCGTCTTCATAAATGCCGCCGACCAAGTCGCCGACCGCGATCTCCGGGACGAGCGCGCGCATCTCGTCGACCGAGAGCCACCGGCTCGGCACCCCCAGCGGCCGCTGCACGTCGAGACCTTTGCGCGCGATCGGCTCCGACCGCGCATCGACCGTGAGCAACCAACCCGTTCGTACGAAGCCGGCGTCGTGTCCGAACGTCTTGAGACTCGCAGCATATTCGTGCAACCCTTGTCTGGCCATCTGCACGAGCGTCGGATCGGTGTAGAATTGCCGGATGATCCCGCTCGAACGCCCCGTCGGGCCGCTCGCGGCGTCCGCCTTGTCGATGATGACGACGTCGCCGACCCCTTGCTGCGCCAGGCGATACGCCGTGCAGCAGCCGACGATTCCCGCGCCGACGATCAGCGCGCTGCAACGCGGGGACGGGTTCAACTGCGAAAGGACTCGATCGCCGCGACCATCGCGCCGGCGAGGGCGGGATCGTTCCACACGTGCGCCGCGAGCGGGACGATCTTCAGACGTGCTTGCGGCCACGCTTTGTGCAAGTCGTAGGCGCTGGCCGGAGGAGTGCAGATGTCGTACCGGCCGTTCACGATCACGCCGGGGACCCGGGCGAGCCGGTGCGCGTCGCGTTCGAGCTGGCGGTCTTCGAGAAAGTAGTCGTTGCGCTCGTAGTGGATGTAGAGCCGTCCCATCGCGATGCTGTTCTCGGAGCTCTCGATGAGCGCGAGCCGTTCGAAGTTCGGCAACATGTCGAGAATCTGACCTTCGTAGCGGATCAGCGCCCGCGACGCCGGCGCGTTGATCGCCGGATCGTCGTTCAAGATGCGCCGGTGCAGCGCGGCGCGGGGCTCGCTGCGTTCTTCGGGAGGAAGAAAGGCGAGCAGCTCTTCGTAGACCTCCGGAAAGATCGCGCGCGGACCGGTCCACCACCATTCCTTGTCCCGCTCGCGAGCCAAGAAGATCCCCGATACGACGAGCGCCGCGCACGACGCGGGATGGCGCTCCGCATACGCGAGCGCGAGCGTGCTCCCCCACGAGCCGCCGGCGACGACCCAGCGGTCGATCCCAAGCGTTTCGCGCAGCCGTTCCATGTCGGCGACGAGATCCCACGTCGTGTTCGCCTCGAGCGAGCCGAACGGCGTCGATTTTCCGCAACCGCGCTGGTCGAAGAGAATCATGCGCCAGTACGTCGCGTCCGCGAGCTGGCGATAGTATGGGCGAATCCCACCGCCAGGGCCGCCATGAACGATCAGCAGAGCCGGCCCGAGCGGATCCCCGCACTGCTCGTAATAGACGTTGTGTCCCGGAACCTCGAGATGGTCGCTGTGGAACGGTTCGGTCGGCGGAAAGACCGGGCTGTCTAAGCGCATCAGTTGCGCTGGCGCATTGCCCGCTCGCGCTCGGTAAAGTCGCGCAGCATCTCGACGACGTCGCCGATGTGCTTTTGCAGGAGCTCGACGGCCTTCTCGGTCTGATGCTTTGCGGTCAGCTCGAGCAGCTTACGGTGTTCGCGCTGACCTTCGCGCTTGTAGTTCATGTACCGAATGTGCATTCCGAGGTAACGCTGTGTGTGCGTGTGATAGCTCGCGGCGAGCGCGAGCGTCCGCGGCCGAGCGGCCGGCGCGTAGAGCGCGCTGTGAAAGCGCCAGTTGTTGGCGGCCCAGTCGTCGAGGGCGCGCTCGTCGGCGTCGATCTCGTCGGCGATGGTCTCGCACTGCCGAATGGTCTGTTCCGTATGCTGCGGGATCGCGAGCCGCAGCAACTGGGATTCGAGCGTCGAACGGATCTCTGAAATCTCGCGCAGCTCGTCCATCGAAAAGCCGGCGACGACGACGCCCCGGTGCGGGGTCGAGGTGACGAACCCCTCGCCCTCGAGCTGGCGAAGCGCTTCGCGCAACGGGATCCGGCTCACGCCGAGCCTCGCGGCGAGCTCCTCTTGGCGCAGGATCTCGCCGGCCTGCAGTTCCCCGTCGATGATCGCCCGGCGCAAGATCTCCGAGACTTGCCCGGCGGCGGTCACACGACTAAGTGTTTTTATTTGCATGCCAAAATAGTATACAATATGCAAGCAAGGGCTCAGGGCTCGCTACGGCCGAGCGCGGCCGCGACGAGCGCCGACTCCGCCTGCGCGAGCCGGCACTGGTTCTGGTTGACCTGCAGCGCGAGAGCGAGATCGTGGGCCGGGAAGTACGCCATCGAACCGGTGTAACCGGGCATCCCACCCGTGTGACCGTAGGCGGCGCCGAATTCGGTCTCGCGCACGATCGCGCCGAGCGCGTACGCGCCGCCGACGCGCTTTCGAGCGCTTTCGACGTCGGCGTTGACGGTCAGGAGCTCGTCCAAGTAGGGTTCCGCGAGCGCTTTTCCTCGGTAGAGCGCGAGCGACCAGCGCACGAGGTCGCGCGGATTGGTAGCGAGTCCGCCGCCCGTCCATTCGCTCGCCGGATTGAAGATCAGCGAACCGTCGACGACGACCTTTTCCGGCCAATCGGGGCCGCGACCGAATGGACCGCCTTCGAGGAGATAGCCCGATGCCAGTCCCGGGATTCGACGCTCGTTTGAGGGCCGCGTTCGATTCAATTCGAGCGGACCGAGAAAGCGGCGCTGCAAAAGATCGTAGTACCGGCTCCCGCCCGCGCGTTCGAGCACCAAACCCGCGAGAATGTAGGCCGTGTCGCTGTACGCGAAGCCTTTCCCCGGCTCGAAGAGCGGCGGCTTGTCGAGGATGAAGCCGATCATCTCTTCAGGCGTCAGCGCGGCGTCGGGGATGTGGATCCGCTGCCGGCGCCACTCGGCACATTCCGGCTCGTAGATGTGGTCCGGGATCCCGCTGCCGTGGTTCAGCAGCTGCCGTAACGTGATCTCGCGCCCGTTCGGCAAGCGCGCATACCACGCAAGGTCTCCGAGCCATCGGGCCACACGGTCATCGAGTCGCAGAACGTTTTCTTGTTGAAGCAAAAGCGCGAGCGCCGCCACGAAGCTCTTTCCGATGCTCGCCGAAAGGAGGATCGAATCCTCACGCATCGGCGCGTGGAGTTCGCGGTCCGCGAAACCGCTCGCCACAACCACGACTCCGTCGCTCGAGCCTGCCGCAGCGACGGCGCCCGGAAGCTGCTGCTCCCCAACGACGGCGTCGAGTGCGGCTTGGAGCCGCGCTCGAATCACTTCTTGGTTACGCGCGAGAAATCGAAGACGTAGCTCTGGTACGGATTCAGCCGCAATCCGGTAACCGCCGTACGCCGCGCCACGATCGTGTCCGGCGCGAACAGCGGGACGATCGGCATCTCGTCGACGACGATTCGCTGTGCCTGGTCGTAGAGTGCGAGCCGCTTCGGAACGTTCGTCTCGACGAACGCTTCCTTGAGCAACCGGTCGACGGTCGCGTTGCTGTAGCGTGAAAAGTTCACCGGCGCGCCGGTCGGAAAGACGAGATTCATGATGATCGACGGATCGGGATAATCCATCGTGAACCCGTCGTAGATCATGTCGAAGTCCCCGGAGCTCCGCGCGGCATCCATCGCGGCCGGCGCCAGTTGCTGAAAGCGCGCATCGAGGCCGAGGTCGTGCAGGTTCGCCTGAACGTATTGGCTCACCGGACCCGGTTGCCCGACGACGTAACGCAGCGACGTTCCGGCCGGCACGCCGGCTTCTGCCAGCAACTTCTTCGCGGCGGCCAGATCGCGGTGCGGCGCAGGACGCCGCGCATCGTAGGCCGGGAAGCCCGGGGGGATGGGACCGTTCAGGAGGACGGCGTTCCCGCCGAGGACGTCTTTCTGCAAGCCTTGATAGTCGATCGCGAGCGCGATCGCGCGCCGGGCCCTCGGATCGGTCAGCGGCTTGCGTTTGGTGTTCAGCGTGAGGTAAAACAGCGTGTTCGGAACGTGCGAAGTCTCGAGCGCGACGCCCGCGAGCTTCGCCCACTCGGGCGCTTCGCGCGCGCCGATCGCGCCGACGACGTCGACGTCGCCCTTTTGCAGCTGCACGCGGCGCGAGGCCGGATCGGGGACGATTTGATAGACGACGAGGCGCGGTCCGCCGCCGCTGCCGGCGCGTTCGAGAACCAAGCGCTGTCCGTGATCCCAACTCGCGATGCGGTAGGGACCGCTCCCGGCGGAGTGCTCGGAGAGCCACGCGCTCCCGTTGTCCCCTCCGCTCTCGTGCGCGCGCACGACCGCCGGATTGACGATCACGAATCCCGGGACGGCCAACAACTGTGGGAGGACCGGGAAGGGAACGTTCAGCTCGAAGCGGACGGTCTGCTTGTCGACGACGTCGACTTTCTTGAGCCAGAACAGACTCTCGGCGGTCGCGCGACCGACCTTGCGAATTCGCTCGAACGTATATGCGACCGCATCGGCGGTGACCGGCGTACCGTCTTGAAAATTCTCTTTGCGCAACGAGAACGTCCACTGCGTCGCGTCGGCTGAGGGTCTCCACGAGGTCGCGAGGGCGGGGAGCGCGCGGCCGTCCTTGGGGTCGATCGCAGTCAAGCGATCGTACGTCAGCGACATGATCTGCTGATCGTTCGAATTCGGGGAGACCGCCGGGTCGAGAGAGACGAAATCTGAGGCGACGGCGATCACGAGCTGATCCGGCGGAGTCGCCGCGAGCAGAACGAACCCCGCCGCGAGCGCGAGCAAGCGCAAGAAGTGCTTCATCGAACCGCCGCGAGCGCGAATGCCGTCTTGTCGCTGCCCTTGGTTTTCAACATCTCGCGTGCTTCGGCCGGCGTCGCCGGCTCGAGCGAGAGCGCATCGAGGATCTGCCGGACCTTGCGGACTTGCTGCGCGTTCCCGGTCGCGAGTTGCCCGCGGCCGATGAAGGTGCTGTCCTCCAAACCGACGCGGACGTGCATCCCCAAGCTTGCAGCGCCGGCGGCGACGGTCATCTGGTATTTCCCGGCGCCGAGCGCCGACATCTGAAAATCGGAACCGAAGAGCCGCTCCGCCGTCGCTTTCATGTGGACCAAATGCTCGACGTCGCCGCCGAGCCCGCCGGGAACGCCGAGGACGCACTGCAGGAAGAGCGGTCCCTCGGGAAGCCAGCCTTGATCCTTGCAGAGCTTGAGCGCGTTGAGATGGCCGACGTCGAAGCATTCGTACTCGAAGCGGACGCCGTGGGTTTTTCCGAACGTGCCGAGCTCCTGCATCATCGCGAAGCTGTTGATGTACGGCGCCCCTTTCGTCGCCTCGAGAAACTGCCGTTCCCACGCGAACTCGATCTTCGGGATCTTTTCGACGAGCGGGAAGAGCCCGAAGTTGACGCAGCCCAAGTTGAACGAGGTGATCTCCGGCGAGAGCGCGATTGGCCCAGCCATCCGCTGCTCCCACGTGAAGCCGGGGCCTCCGCCGCTCGTGATGTTGACGATCGCGTCGGTATGCTCGGCGATCTGCCGGCAGAACGCGAGGTACGTCTCGGGACGCCAGTCGGGGAAGCCGTGCAGCTCGTCGCGCTCGGGCCGGCGCGCGTGTAAATGGATGATCGCGGCGCCGGCTTCTGCTGCGGCGATCGCTTCGCGCGCGATCTCGTCCGGTGAGATCGGGAGGTACGGCGTCATGCTCGGCGTGTGGATCGCGCCGGTGATCGCGCAGGTGATGATGCGTTTCTTTTGGACGATCATGTGTAGCTCCAGTCGTTCATGCGAAAGTTTCGACCATCTCGGCGAAGCCGCAACGGCGCTCGGCCATCGCGCGCAGGACGGGCGGGGGTTCGAAGCGCGGTCCGTGCCGCAGCACGAGCTCCTCACACTCGGCGACGAAGCGCTCGGCGCCGACCGCCTCGATCAGCGAGAAGACGCCGCCCGTGTAGGCCGGAAATCCCCAGCCGATGATCGAGGCGACGTCGCCGTCGCTCGCGCCGGCGATCACGCCTTCGTCGAACGCCCGAGCCGCTTCGACCGATTGGGCGTAGAGCAGCCGGCGTTTTAGCTCTTCGACCGCCGGCTGGAGCGGTGTCCGCGGAAAATGTGCGGCGAGCCCGGGCCAGAGATATTTGCGTCCGCCTTGCGGATACTCGTAGAATCCGCGGCCGGCACGCTTTCCCGGACGATCGAGCTGCAAAACCATCAGCTCGAAGACATCGTCACCGGGAAGCGCGACGTATGCGGCGCCCTCGTCGGCACGGGTCTGCTGGATGATCCGAACGCCGAGGCTCATGCTGACTTCGTCGGCGACTGCGAGCGGACCGACCGCCATTCCGGCGATCCGTCCCGCATTCTCGATCAGCGCCGGAGCGATGCCGTCCTTGAGGCACACGATCCCCTCGCGAACGTACGACTTGAAGACGCGGCTCGTGAAGAATCCTCGGCGGTCGCGAACGACGACCGGCGTCTTGCCGATCGTCCGAACGTAATCGAGCGCGAGCGCGAGCGCTTCGTCACCGGTCTGCTCGCCCCGAATGATCTCGACGAGCGGCATGCGATCGACCGGCGAGAGGAAGTGAATCCCGATGAATTGCCGCGGACGGCGGCTCGCCTGCGCGAGCCCAGTGATCGGAAGCGTCGAGGTGTTCGATGCGACGATCGCAGAGTCGCGGACGACGGCTTCAACCCTCTGGGTCACATCGG
>JAFAMS010000422.1 GCA_019233165.1 Vulcanimicrobiota bacterium
TTTCGCGGAAAAACAGGCGCTCGTGACGGTCGTCCCCCCGCGCTCGGGAGAACCGATCAAGCCCGATCAGGTCAAAGCCGTCCTCAATCTCGAGCAGCGTTCCGGCGGCGTCTATTCGATTCCGATTCGCATCATCGCGCCAGACATCGAGATCAACGCGATCTCACCATCCTCGGTCACGCTCACGATCGATCAGCTCGTCGACCACACCTTCCCGCTCGCAGTCACCTACAGCGGCGTCCCCGAAGGGATTGTGGTCTCGAACGTCCAGGTCGATCCCAAGACGATAACCGTGCGCGGCACCGCAACGGATCTTGCGAAGATCCAAGCAATTCGCGTCGACATTCCGGTTGGGACGGTCTCGGCCACCTTCGACGAAATGGTCCGTCCTTCGGCGAACGCACCCGGCGTCGACCCGTCGACACTCGTCCTCTCGCCGAATCTCGTCCGTGTCCGCGCCGTCTTCTCAAGGGGCCAAAGCGCAAAGTGAGCCTGTTCGGAACCGACGGCGTTCGCGGCGTCGCAAATCGCGATCTGACGCCCGAGCTCGCATTCAAACTCGGTCGCGCGGGGGCGACGGTTCTGGCCGCGCGCGCGTCGCTCGAGCACCCGATCGTCGTCGGGCGCGACACCCGCGCCTCGGGGACGATGCTGGAGGCGGCGATCGTTGCGGGGATTACCTCGACCGGTCGCAACGTGATCTCGGTCGGCGTCATCCCGACGCCCGGCGTCGCGCGCATCACGACGGCGATCGAAGCCGCGGCCGGCGTGATGATCAGCGCGTCGCACAACCCAATCGACGACAACGGAATCAAATTTTTCGGTCCCGACGGGTTCAAGCTCAGCGACGAAGAGGAAGACACAATCGAACGGCTCCTCGACTCGGAAACGCTGCCGCGCCCGATCGGCCTCGACGTCGGAATGGCGAAGGTCAGCCGCGGACTGATCGATCGGTACTTTTTCTCATTGTTGGAAGCCGGCACGGAACTGAGCGGGATGACGGTCGTCGTCGATGCGGCATTCGGAGCTGCGTTCGAAGTCGGTCCGAACGTCGTTCGGCGGCTCGGCGCAACGGTGATCCCGCTCAACGCCGAAGACGACGGCTCGCGGATCAATGTCGGCTGCGGCGCGACCGATCTCAGACCGCTCATCCAAAGCGTGCGCGCGAACGCCGGTTCGATCGGCGTCGCTTTCGACGGCGACGCGGACCGCGCAATGTTCGTCGACGAACGCGGGAACGCGCTCTCCGGCGATCACGTGATGTTGATCCTCGCTCGCGAGATGCATCGCGCGGGCGAACTCCCCGGCGCCGCGGTCGTCGGTACCGTCATGAGCAACGTCGGCCTCGAGCGCGCGCTCGCATCAACCGGGATCGCGCTCGAACGCGCGGCCGTCGGCGACCGCTACGTCCTCGAACGGATGCGCGTGGCGAACCGTCGCTTCGGCGGAGAGCAATCGGGTCACATCATCGACCTCACGCGCAACACGACCGGCGATGGACCGCTGACCGCGGTGATGCTGCTCGGGATCGTCGCGCGAAGCGGGAAGAAACTCAGCGAGCTCGCCGCGGATCTAACGGTTTTTCCGCAAGTGCTCGTCAACGTGCGCGTCGAGAACGGCAAGGAACGGATCGCCGGCAGCCCCGGCGTCGCTTCGGCGGTCGCGCTTGCGGAGCGCGAGCTCGGCGCGGATGGGCGAATTCTCGTGCGGCCCTCCGGGACCGAGCCGCTCGTCCGGGTGATGCTCGAAGGCCCCGAGCAAGGCCAAATCGACCGGCTTGCGGGGGCGATCGCCGAGGCGATCCGGGAGGCCGCAGCACGCTAGGGTCGTTAGAAGGAGCGGCCGTCTTTGACCCCAAAGGCGGCTTCAGCCCCCTTAACAAGGGGCGCTCTTTAGCTGAGTCCGGGCCCGCGTGGTCCGGAGCGGGGGAGACCAGGCAGGGGTGAACGCGCCGGTCGGCGCGGGGGCAATCTTTCAGTCCTAACCCGACAACTAACCCCGTAAGCGTCCGAAAGAAGGAGCCTTTCGTATTGCGTTTTCTGGCGACGGGAATATTTGCGCTTGCCTTGACGGTGTCGTGCATCGGCACTTCGGAGGCGCGAACCTACACGGTCGCACCGGGCGACACGATCGCGACGATCGCCCAAGCCAACAACATGACGGTCGCCGAAGTCGCGCGGCTCAACGAGCTCGAGGGAGCACAGCTGAAGCCGGGGACCGTACTGGTCCTGGACGAGAGCTCGAGCCGGCCGCTCGACGCTGCCGCCGCCGCTGAGGCGACGAAGCGCGCGCTCCAAGCCGAAGCTGCGATGGTCCCCAGCCAGGAAGGGACCGATATCGCGGTCTGGACCGGCGATCAGAGCGCCGTCAAGAAGAAGTCGGCGTTGCGTCGCCTCGCAGAGGGGATCGCCGCGCGCACTTCGATGATCGCCGCGAACCTGACACGTAGCGCGATGCGCTTCCTCGGCGTCCCGTACTCGTTCGGGGGGACAACGACTGCCGGTTTCGATTGTTCCGGCTACGTGCAGCACGTCTTCGCAATGCTCGGGATCCACCTGCCCAGGACGGCGGACGCGCAGTACGAGGTCGGCAAGCGCGTGGCGCAAGTCGAGCCGGGGGACTTGGTGTTCTTCGAGACGTACACTGCCGGAGCGTCGCACGTCGGCATCTACCTCGGTGGCGGGAAGTTCGTGCATAGCTCGAGCAGCCACGGGGTACAAGTGAGCGCGCTTCACGATTCGTACTGGGCCGCACGCTATTTGGGAGCAAAACGAGTCCTCGCGGGAATCTAGCGCCGACGAATACTCTCGGGCGGCCACGGCATATCTTGCCTGGCCGCTCGCTTTTGTCGAGCTGATTAGACGCGCCCCGGGAAGTCTCTGGTACCGCGCGCATTTGCGCCAAGCGCTGGTGCTGGGCGCCGCCTTTACGCTCGTCTTGCTTGCGCTCATGGTCCTGCCCCTCGCCATCGTCTTCGGCGGCGGCGGACTCGGAGATACGAACACGATCCGCATCTATACCGTCGCGCTCGTCCTCGACTTCGTCGTCCTTGTCGCCGGAATCAGCGCCTCTGTTTACGCCGCCGTGCGCGCCTCCCGCGGCGAGATCGTAACCCTTCCCCTGGTGACGTCCTTATCGGAAAGGCTCTTCCGTCCGCGTCGCC
>JAFAMS010000185.1 GCA_019233165.1 Vulcanimicrobiota bacterium
GCCAGCAAGAAACGAGAAGTCGCTCTTGTCGAGACGCCGCCAAAAGCCGCCGTGGATGAAAATCCACGTCGGCGCGCCGGGCTCGGCCGGGAAGACGTCGAGGCGCTCCCTCTCGCTCGAACCGTATGGGACGTCGAGCCGCGCGTGAAAACGCTCGCGCGCGCGGCGCGACCGCTCCCGGTACTCCGCGAAGTAGACTGCGGGATCGCCGCCCGGGGCTTGCGGCGAGTTGTTATATTGCGCGTCGAGCTCGGCTTGCGTGTAGTTGCGATAGACGCTCAATTGACGCGCTTCTCACGACCGGCCCACTCGCGCTCGCGCAGGATGAACTTTTGGATCTTTCCGGTCGAGGTCTTCGGAAGCGGGCCGAACTCGATCGCTTTCGGCGTCTTGAATCCCGGCAAATGCTCCCGCGCGAAGGCGATCAGCGCCTCGGCGGTCAGCTCGCGGCCCGGCTTGAGCGTGACGTATGCCTTCGGCACCTCACCCCATTTCGGATCGGGCATCGCGACGACGGCACATTCCAAGACCGCTTCGTGGGAAACGAGAACTTTCTCGACCTGGATCGTCGAGATGTTCTCGCCGCCGCTGATGATGACGTCCTTGGCTCTATCCACGATCTCGATGTAGCCGTCGGACTGCATCACGGCGACGTCGCCGCTGTGGAACCAGCCGCCCGCGAACGCCTTCGCCGTCGCCTCGGGATCGGCGTAGTAGCCCTTCATGACGTTGTTGCCGCGCATCACGATCTCGCCATGCGTCTTGCCGTCGGCGGGGACGTCGTTCAAGTTCGAGTCGACGACGCGGACGTCGCGCGCGTCCATCGTGAGCATCGCGACCCCCTGGCGGCTCTTGAGGCGCGCGCGCTCGCCGTCACTCGACCCGTCCCACTGCGGGCTCTTCCACTGACAGACCGTGATCGGTCCGTACGTCTCGGTGAGCCCGTACACGTGCGTCATCTCCGCACCGAGCGCTTCCATCTGCTTGATGATCGTCGGCGACGGCGGCGCGCCGGCGGTCGTGATGTGGATCCGGTGCGGGAACGGCCGCGCCGATGGATCGTTGGCCAGCGAGATCCACACGGTCGGGGCACCGCACAGGTGCGTCACCTTCTCCGTCTCGATCAGCTCGAAGATCTTCTTGGGATCGACTTTTCGCAAGCAGACGTGGGTCGCGCCGGCTGCGGTCACGGCATAAGGAAAGATCCAGCCGTTGCAGTGGAACATCGGCAGCGTCCAAAGGTAGACGCTCTCCGGGCGCATTCCGGCGTGGAAGATCTCGGCGAGCGCATTGACGAACGCGCCGCGGTACGTGTACATGACGCCCTTCGGCCGGCCGGTCGTCCCGCTCGTGTAGTTGATCGAAAGGGTCGCGTCTTCGTCGGGCTCGGCCTTGTGCAGCTTCGTCGGATCGGCCGCGGCGAGGAGCTTCTCGTATTCTTCGCCGGGCGCGCCAACGCGGATGCACCGGGCGCGCGGTTTGAGCTCCTTGACGAATTCGTCGAAGTCGGCGTCGTAGATGAGGACGCTCGCCCCGCAGTGCTCGAGGATGTAGTCGATCTCCCCGACGGTGAGGCGAATGTTCAGCGCGCAGAGGATCCCGCCGGCGAGCGGGACCGCGAAATGCGCTTCCAGGATCGCCGACGCGTTCGGTGCGAGGACCGCGACCCGCTCGCCATCGCGGACGCCCATCGCTTGCAAGACCGTCGCGAGGCGGTAGACGCGGTCGCGAAGCTCGGGATACGTGCGGCGGACGTCGCCGTCGACGACTGCAGCCTTCTCGGGGAAGACGTAAGCGCTGCGCTCGAGGAAATCGAGCGGCGTCAGCGGTCGGAGGTGGACGGCCGGGGGCGAGAGCGGCGGAGCGGAGGTCGCCATAGACCCGGTTTCGCGCGGGCGGTCGCGCGATTCCTCGGAGCGAAGGGGACGCGGTGAAAAAGGCAGTCGTCGTCCTCCTCGTGATCCTATCGTTCGCCGTGCAAACGCCCGCCGCGCCGCAACCCGCCGAAGATCTTGCGGCGCGCAGAATCGCCGAGATCTTCACCGCGTCGCAGGTCGACCCCGACTGGTTTGCGGCCTCGTTCCTGACGCAAGTTCCGGCCGCACAGGTGACGCAGATTGCCGGGCAAGTCAAAGCCGCACTCGGCGAGTATCGCAGCGTCGCAAAATCCGGCGATCACTATATCGCGACGTTTTCGAAGGGAACCGAGGAGATCACGATCCATCTCGACGCGAGCGGCAAGATCGACGGCCTGTTCTTCAAGTCGCCGCAGCCGGCGGCGGCCTCGCTCGAAGACGCGTTGCGGCGCTTCGGTTCGCTCGCCGGGACCGTCTCGTACGTCGTG
>JAFAMS010000513.1 GCA_019233165.1 Vulcanimicrobiota bacterium
GCGTGTCTTGCGTCGGGATCGCGCCGAGGATCGCTTTGCCGGCGCGCACGTAAGCGATGGCCTGCTCCGCGCCGGCGGCGTCGAGCAAGCATTCTTCGGTCAACAGTCGCCCTGCATCCGCCGGCTCCAGCTTCGCGATCTCTTCTCGCAGCCGCGCGACCTCGCGGGAGAGCTCGATCGTTCGGCCCGGACCTTCGCCGTTCCAGAAGGGGATCGACGGCGGCGCGCCTTGCGCGTCTTCGACGCGAACGATCCCTTGCTCGACGCGTTTGATCCGCCAGGACGTCGTCCCCAAGAGGAAGATGTCGCCAGCCATGCTCTCAACGGCGAAGTCTTCGTCGAGCGTGCCGATCGTCGTCCCCTCCGGTTCCGCGACGACCGCGAAAGAGGCGATCTCGGGGATCGCGCCCCCCGACGTGATCGCGGCGAGACGTGCGCCGCGGCGTCCGCGCAGGCGATGATTGACGCGATCGTGGTGCAAGAACGCGCCGCTGCGGCCGCGTTGCGTCGCGATCCCGTCGGCGAGCATCGCGACCGTTTCGTCGAAATCGTTGCGGCTCAGATCGCGATACGGATACGCCGACCGAACGAGCGCGAAGAGGTCGTCCTCGCGCCACTCGTCGGCGGCACACGCCGCGACTATTTGCTGCGCCAAGATATCGAGCGGTGCGTGCGGGATCTCCAGCGCATCGATCTCGCCTTTGCGAATCGCGCGGACGAGCGCCGCGCACTCGAGCAGCTCGTCGCGCGTCATCGCGAAGAAAATACCTTTCGGCAATGCGCCGACCCAATGGCCCGAGCGTCCGACCCGTTGTAGCGCGACCGCGATCGAGCGCGGCGAGCCGAGCTGGACGACGAGATCGACCGAGCCGATGTCGATCCCGAGCTCGAGCGAGGCCGTCGCGACGACCGCCTTGAGCTCGCCGGCTTTGAGCCGCTGCTCCGCAACGAAACGCGCGGGCCGCGAAAGGCTGCCGTGATGCGGCAACACGACGTCCGGCCCAAGGCGTTTCGTCAGCGCGTACGTCACGCGCTCGGCCATCCGGCGGGTGGAAACGAAGATCAGCGTCGTTCTGTTCTCGCCGATCAGCTCGCAGATGCGAGCGTAGACGTCGTCCCACATCTCGTTGCTCGCGACCGGCCCGAGCTCGTCGCCCGGGACTTCGATCGAAAGCTCCATCGCGCGGCGGTGCCCGATGTCGACGATCTTCGTTGCGGGGCTCAAGTAGTCGGCGACGGTCTCGATCGGCTTGACGGTCGCCGAGAGCCCGATCCGCTGGGGTTTGCGACCGCCGCAGGAGACGACGAGGTGATCGAGCCGCGCGAGCGTCAGCGCCAAATGCGACCCGCGCTTGTCGTCGGCCATCGCATGGATCTCGTCGACGATGACGGTTCCGACGGACTTGAGGAGTTCGCGCGAACGTTCGGCGGTGAGGAAGATGAAGAGCGACTCGGGCGTCGTCACCAAGATGTGCGGCGGCGTGCGCAACATCTTCGCTCGCTCACTCTCGGTCGTGTCGCCGGTGCGCACGGCGGTGCGAATCGGCGCGAGCGGGATGCCGCGTTCGATCGCCAGCGCGTTGAGCTCGCCGAGCGGAACTTCGAGATTCCGGCGCACGTCGTTCGTGAGCGCGCGCAGCGGTGAGACGTAGAGGACGAGCGTTCGGTCCGGCAAGCCTTCGACCGTCCCGGCCCGGCGGACGAGCTCGTCCAGACAAATCAGAAACGCGGCGAGCGTCTTCCCCGAGCCGGTCGGCGCCGTGATCAGCACATCGCGGCCGGCGCGAATCTCGGGCCAGCCGAGAACCTGCGGTTCGGTGGGCTGGGTGAAGCGGTCGGCAAACCAGCTCTCGACGAGCGGATGAAACCCGGTGGTCACGGTGCCTCCGTGGAACATGAGATGCGGCGATGAAGTTTCAACCGCTTCTCACTGTTCTATGCCACACGTCCGGCATCGTGATGTCATGATTCGAGTCTTCCTTGCGGCAGCAGCGTTGCTCGCCCTTGCCGGCTGCGGCGGGGGAGGCGGAGGCGGCGGCTCGGCCCCGACGCCCGGACCTACGCCCACACCCGCTCCGAGCGCGACGGCAACACCCTCGCCCTCACCGACGCCGTCTGCGCGGCCGACACCGACACCGATTCCCTCGCAGCTCGGAAAGATCGCGCACGTCGTCGTGATCTTTCAAGAGAACCGCTCGACCGACGATCTGTTTCACGGGCTCCCCGGCGCCGACATCGCGACGTCCGGCGTCAACTCGCAAGGCCAAGTGATAACGCTCGCGCCGCTCGCCCTCAACATCGACTGGGACCTCGATCATAGCCACACGGCGTTCACGAGCATGTACGACGGCGGCAAGATGGACGGCGCCGACAAGATCCACGTCACGTGCGGGAACAACTGCCCACCGAACCCGCAGTTCGCTTACGTGCCGCAGTCGCAGGTGCAGCCGTACTTCGAGCTGGCGGAGCAATACACGTTCGGCGACAGAATGTTTCAGACGAACCAAGGGCCGAGCTATCCCGCGCATCAGTACATCTTCGGTGGAACGTCGATCCCGTCGGTCGGGAGCAACCTGCTCGTTTCGGAGAATCCGACCGGACCGCCGAACGGCGGTGAGAACGCCGGCTGCGATGCGCCGCAAGGCGCGCTCGTCACGACGATCGATCCCAACGGAAACCAGAACACCAGAATTTATCCGTGCTTCGAGCATCCGACGCTCTCCGATCTCGCCGATGCGAAAAACGTCACCTGGAAATACTACGCGAACAGTTTGGCCGGAATCTGGGTCGGCCCCAACTCGATCCAGCACATTCGTTTCGGCCCCGACTGGAACAATGCGATCACTCCGGAGACGGCGATCCTCACGGACATCTCGAGCGGAAAGTTGCCGCAAATCTCTTGGGTGATTCCCTCAGGCTTGAACTCGGACCATCCCGGCTCGAACAACGGAGGGGGACCGTCGTGGGTCGCCTCGGTCGTCAACGCTATCGGAAGCAGCCAATACTGGAAGAACACGGCGATCTTCATCACCTGGGACGACTGGGGCGGCTTCTACGATCACGTACCGCCGCCCGTCTACAACTCATACGAACTCGGATTCCGCGTCCCGCTGATCGTCGTTTCGCCGTACGCACGCCCCGCGTACGTCTCGCACGTCCAGCACGAGTTCGGAAGCATCCTGAAGTTCACGGAAGAGGCGTTCAATCTCGGCTCGCTAGGCTACACGGACGCGCGTGCCGACGATCTCTCCGATTGCTTCAACTTCAACCAGGCGCCGCTGACGTTCAAGACGATCCAGTCGCGCCTCCACGCCGCCGACTTTCTCCGCCGTCCGGACGACAAGACGCCGCCGGATACCGAGTAGAACGAAAACGAGG
>JAFAMS010000343.1 GCA_019233165.1 Vulcanimicrobiota bacterium
GCGCCTCCTTGTAGAAGCTGAGTTGGTCCTTGTCCTCGGGCTCGTAGAGCTGTCCGAGCGGCGAATAGATCGCGACCTGCCGGAAGAGCGGCTCCATCCCGAAGGTTCTTGCTTCGTCGGCGACGATCGGAACGACCGCGTCTTTGATCGGGCTGCGCAAGAGTTGCTGCAGCATCTGCACGAACGCCATCGTCGTCGACTGCTCGCGGCCGTCGGTCCCCGCGAGCGCGCGCTGGAAGGTGAGCAGGTTGGGGACGCTCGTCTTCGGCGCGCTCGAACTGCGCGCCGGGACGTATCCGCCGAGCAACCGCCTGCGCGCGTGCAGATACGCGATCTCCGGAGAATCGTCCGGCGGACGGACGAAGCGCAGCGCGCGCACGTCCTCGTCGGAGAGCGTGAGCCGGAACGTTTCCCGGAACGCAAAGAGCGCTTCGTCGCGCAGCTTCTTCTGCTGGTGCGCCGTCATCTTGCCCTGACCCCACGCGCCCATCCCGAAGCCTTTCTTCGTCTGTGCGAGGATCACGGTCGGCTTCCCGGCCGTGCGGATCGCGGCGTCGTACGCAGCGTTGATCTTCACCGGGTCGTGTCCGCCGCGCCGCAGCTCGTCGATCTGACTGTCGGTGAGGTTCTGCACGAGCGCGCGGAGGGCGGGATCCTTGTCGAAGAAATGCTCGCGATTGTACCGTCCGTCGGTCGCCGCGTAGGTCTGCAACATCCCGTCGACCGTCTCCGCGAGCCGCCGCGCGATCGCGCCGTCGTGGTCGCGGGCGAAGAGCGGATCCCAATTCGAACCCCACAGCACTTTGATCACGTTCCAGCCGGCGCCCGAGAAAAGCCCTTCGAGCTCTTGCACGATCGAGCTATTGCTGCGCACGGGGCCGTCGAGCCGCTGCAGGTTACAATTGATGACGAAGATCAGGTTGTCGAGCTTGTCGCGAACGGCGAGCGAAAGGCCGGCGAGCGATTCCGGTTCGTCCATCTCGCCGTCGCCGATGAACGCCCAGACCTTCCGCCCGGCGGTTTGCGCCAGGCCGCGATGTTCGAGGTAACGCATGAACCGCGCTTGATAGACGGCAGCGAGCGGGCCCAACCCCATCGACCCGGTCGGAAATTGCCAGAACTCCGGCATCAGCGTCGGATGGCAGTACGAGGAGAGCCCGTTCCCGCCGGTCTCGCGCCGGTAGTTCGAGAGCTGCGCTTCGGTTAGCCGCCCCTCCAGAAACGCGCGCGCGTACACGCCGGGTGCGGCGTGCGGCTGAAAATAGATCGCATCGCCGTTTTGCCCCGCGCGAAAATAGTGGTTGAACCCGACTTCGAAAAGCTCGGCGACGGAGGCGTAGGTCGCAATGTGGCCGCCGAGCTCGGCGTGCTCGCGATTCGCCCGAACGACGAGCGCCAGCGCGTTCCACCGCACGAGCGCCGTGATTCGCGCTTCGAGCTCGAGATCGCCCGGGTAGCGCGGCTCGGCCTCGACCGGGATCGTGTTGACGTACGCCGTCCGCACCGAGGAGGTGCTGTGTACGCCCCGCTTGCGCGCGTGTTCGAGTGCCGTCTCGAGCAGAAATGCGGCGCGCTGCGGCCCCGCCGTCGCGATGACCGAATCGATAGCCTCGAGCCACTCGCGGGTCTCGGCAACGTCGATGTCGGCCGGAGGAAGTGCGTGTGCGGCGGGGTCTAGGAGACGCGACGCCGGGTCCATGCGCGTACCGTATCCACTTTCGACGCAAGATACTCCATGAAGCCGCCGCGCAGCAAGAACTCTTTCTTCAGCGGATCGAGCTCGAAGCGCGCGATCTCGCACCCCTCCGCTCGGATCGTCTCGTTCGCAACGTCGATCGAAAGACGCTCCGCAGCCAGACACGCTGCGTGCGCCTGCGGGTCGCGGACGATGACCGGGACGAGCCCGTTGTTGTACGCGTTCTCGTGGAAGATCCGTGCTAAGCTCGGCGCAACGATCGCCTTGAAGCCGTAATCGACAAGCGCCCACACCGCGTGCTCGCGCGAGCTCCCGCAGCCGAAGTTGTCGCCGACGACGATGATCCTCGCGCCCGGCTTGCTCGCCAGCAGCTCGCGGCCGCCGGGCATCCCTTCGAAGAGCTTCTCGCCGAAGCCCTCGCGCGAGATCAGCGAGAGATACTTGCCGGGGAAGACCTGGTCGGTGTCGACGTTCGCGCGCGGGAGCGCGAGGACGCGGCTCTCGACGATCATCGGTTCGCCGCCGCCGTTTCGGCCTGCACCGCAGGCAGCTCGTCGGGGGTCGCTATCCTGCCGAGGACGGCGCTGGCCGCGACGACGACCGGGGTCGCGAGGTGGACGCGGCCGCCCGCCCCCATCCGCCCGGGGAAATTCCGATTCGTGCTCGAGATGATCCGCATTCCGGGCGCGACGACGCCCATCGAAAGCCCGAGGCACGGCCCGCACGACGAGTGCGTCCACAGCGCGCCTGCATCTTGGAAGACGTCGTGCAATCCCTCGCGCTCCGCTTGCCTTTTGACCGCTTGCGAACCGGGCGTGATCACGGTCGGGATCATTACCCGCCGCCCTCGCAGCACGTCGGCCGCGGCGCGCAGATCGGAGATCCTCGCGTTCGTGCACGATCCGATGAACGCTTGATCGAGCGCGAGCGAACGGATCGGCGTCCCCGCGACGAGCCCCATGTACTCGAGGCTCTGCGCGTCGGCATCGGCGGGAACGGCGCCGTCGATCGAAACCGATTCGCCCGGATTCGTCCCCCACGTGACGACGGTGCGAATCTTTGCGGCGTCGATCTCGACGACGCCCTCGTAGTTTGCATCGGGATCGGCTTTGAGGCCGCGCCAGGCCGCCGCCTTGCGTTCGAATTCCTCACCTTTCGGCTGCGCTTCGCGGCCGCGCAGATACTCGATCGTCGTCTCGTCGGGCTCGCACATCCCGGTCGTCGCGCCGGCCTCGATCGCCATGTTGCAGAGCGTCATCCGCTCTTCCATCGAGAGCGCTTCGATCGCCGAGCCGTGATACTCGATGATGCAGCCCGTCGCGCCCTTGAAGCCGAGCGTTGCGATGACGGTGAGCGCGAGATCCTTCGCGGTCGCTCCGTTCCCGAGCCGGCCGCTCACGTTCACCCGCAAAACCTTCGGCTTCTGCATGATGATCGCGCCGGCGAGCATCACGCCTCCTTGCGCGGTCGACCCGATTCCGAGGGCGAACGCGCCAAAGGCGCCGTGCGTGCAAGTGTGCGAGTCGCCGCAGACGAGCGTAATTCCCGGCTCGACGTAGCCGCGTTCCGGCGTGACGACGTGACAGATTCCGTTCGCCCCGACGTCGTACATCACGACGCCGTGACGCTTCGCCCAGCTGCGCAGCGCCTGGGCTTGAACCGCCGTTTCGGTGTCCTTTGCCGGCGAGACGTGATCGTTGATCGCGACGATTCGCGACGCATCGAAGAGCCGGTCGGCGAATTTCTCCGCGATCTCCGCAGCCGGCTGCGGGGTCGTGATCTCGATCGCGATCAGGCGATCGACGAAGACGAGCGCGTTCCCGCCGGGAAGCTCCTCGACGACGTGCGCGTCCCAGACTTTGTCGAACAGCGACTGCGGCATGGCTAGGCGGTGGCTGTTTCTTTCTCTTTCGGCATCCAGGGCATCATCGCGCGCAGCTTCTTGCCGACTCCTTCGATCGGGTGAGCTTGGCCCTTCTTACGGAATTCGGCGAAGCGGCGCTTCCCGCCGGCGTGCTCGGCGACCCATTCCTCCGCGAACTTCCCGCTGCGGATGTCTGCGAGCATCGCGCGCATTACGTTGCGGGTCTCGTCGGTGATGACCCGCGGTCCGCGCGTGTAGTCGCCGTACTTGGCGGTGTTGCTGACGCCTTCGCGCATCCCCTCGATCCCGCGCTCGTAGATGAGATCGACGATCAGCTTGAGCTCGTGCAGGCACTCGAAGTACGCCATCTCGGGCGCGTACCCAGCTTCGGTGAGCGTCTCGTACGCCGCGGTGATCAGCGCCGTGACGCCGCCGCAGAGCACCGACTGCTCGCCGAAGAGATCGGTCTCCGTTTCTTCGGCGAACGACGTCTCGAGGATCCCCGCCCTCCCGGCGCCGATCGCGACCGCGTAGGCGAGCGCGACCGCTCGCGTGTTGCCCGAAGGATCTTGCTGGATCGCGATCAGCGACGGAACGCCGCGGCCGGCTTCGTATTCCGAGCGAACCAAACGTCCCGGAGCCTTGGGCGCGACCATGAAGATGTTGACGCTCTCTTTGGGGACGATCGTACCGAAGCGGATCGCGAAGCCGTGCGAGAAGCCGAGGTACGCGCCGTCCTTGAGATTCGGCGCGATATCGCGCAGGTACGTCGCGGGCTGTTCCTCATCGGGGATGAGGATCATCACGACGTCGGCACTCTTGACCGCCTCGGCAATCGGCCTCACCGCGATCCCGTCCGCCTTGACCTTCTCCCACGAGGACGAGCCCTCGCGCAATCCGACGGCGACTTCGAGTCCCGAGTCCGCCAGACACCGCGCTTGAGCGCTCCCCTGGCTGCCGTAACCGATGACCGCGATCCGCTTCTTCGCAAGCGCGCTGCGGTCGGCGTCTTTATCGTAAAAAGCTTGCATGGTACCCCTTAAGCGGACGTCAGGTGTAGCTCGTCATGATCGCGTTGCTCGCGAACTCGCGGCCGGCGTGGTGATCGCCGGAGGACGGTACTTCCTCCAAGCGCCCCGGCGGCCGGACCAGCGACGCGCCCGTCGCCTCTTGCGCGAGGCGGACCAATTCGGCGTCGCTGACCGTTCTCCGCGTCTGCGCGAACGCCGCGAACGCGTCGAGGAACTTCTTCTCGGCCTTGCGGTCGAAGACGAAACCGATGTCGCGCGCGTGCGCGAGGACCGCGTGGCGGCCGGAGTTGCGCGAGAGCGAGAATTTCGTCTGGCGAACCCCGACCGATTTGGGGTCGATGATCTCGTACGTCCCTTTGTGCTTGAGCATCCCGTCTTGATGGATTCCCGATTCGTGCATGAACGCGTGCGCGCCGACGATCGCCTTGTTCTTCTGGACCGGCATGCGGGTCGCGCGTGCGACCTGTTGGGAGATCGCTTGCAGTTTGGTCGCGTCGAACCGTGTCTCGACGTGATGGACGTCCTTGCGGACGTGCAGGCCGACGACGACTTCTTCGAGCGAGCAGTTTCCGGCGCGTTCGCCGATCCCGTTGATCGTGCACTCGACCTGGCGCGCGCCCGCGCCGATCGCCGCTAGCGCGTTTGCGACCGCAAGACCGAGATCGTCGTGCGTGTGGACGCTGAAGACGACGTTCTCGGCGCCGTCGACCCGCTCGCGCAGGTAGGCGATCAGCTCGGCGTATTCGCCGGGCGTCGTGTAGCCGACGGTGTCGGGGACGTTCAGCGTCGTCGCGCCGGCATTCGTCGCCGCGCTGAAGACTTTCACCAGAAAATCCCAGTCCGAGCGCGTCGCGTCCTCGGCCGAGAACTCGACGTCCGAGCAGTACTTCTTCGCGCGGCGCACGGCATCCGCGGTCGCGACGACCGCAGCCTCCGGCGTCATGCGGAGCTTGTGCTCGAGATGCAGCATCGAGGTCGCCAGGAACACGTGGATCCTCGGCGCCTCGGCCTCCTTGAGAGCCTCCCAGGCCGCGTCGATGTCGGACGCGGTCGTCCGCGCGAGCGCGGCGACCGAGCTTCCTCTGACGTGCCGGGCGATCTCGGCGACGCTGTGGACGACGATCGGCGAGGCGGCGGGGAAGCCGGCCTCGATTACGTCGACCCGCGCCTCGGCGAGCATCTGCGCGATCTTCAGCCG
This sequence comes from Vulcanimicrobiota bacterium, assembly GCA_019233165.1. GTDB lineage: Bacteria > Vulcanimicrobiota > Vulcanimicrobiia > Vulcanimicrobiales > Vulcanimicrobiaceae > JAFAMS01. Next base: position 5,790 of record JAFAMS010000343.1, read on the forward strand.
AGCTGCGGGAGACATCGTCGCTCCCGGCGATTGCTCTCCGTCGCGCAAGGTCGTGTCGAATACGATGACGCGGTCCATCTCGAAAAAAGCTCCTATAAACGAAAAGCCCCTCGCCGTTTCGCGAGGGGCCTTTGAAGGCAAACCTGCTTAGCGGCTACGTCAGGGACGAACCGATAAGGAGGAGGCTGAGGCCGATAACTCGGTTGCTCATGTACAGCCGACCTTAACCCAAGGGCGAGCGCGGTGTCAACCGGGGCCCGGGCCTACCCGCTGGCCCGCTCGCGCTTCGTGACCCGGTAGACGGTCCGAACCCCTTTGACCCCTTCGAGCTTGCGCAGCAGCTTGTGGAGGTGGTCCAAGTTCTCGATCTGGAGGGTCAGGGAGGTCACCGCGATCTCTTTCTTCACGCGGGCGGTGACCGAAGATGCCGAGGTCTTGAGCTCGGCGCAGACGGCCATGATGTCCTGAAGGAGCCCCGCCCGGTCGACCGCCTCCACCTCGACGTCGACCGCGTGCATGGCAGTCGGGTTTTCGCTCCACGCGGCCTGCAAGATCCGCTCGGGCTGAGCGTTCATATAGGCGACGTTCGGACAATCGGCTCGATGGACCGAGACGCCCTTGCCGATCGTGACGAACCCGATGATCGGGTCGCCGGGAACCGGGCTGCAGCATTTCGAGACGCGGACCAGGACGTCGTCGACCCCGGCGATTTGAATCCCCGAGGAGTTGCGGGGAACGCGGCGCTGAACCGGCCGCGGGACCGTTGTGATGTCGACGATGTTGGTCGCCTTGAGCTCCTCTTTGAGCCGCTGGGCGACCGAGACCGCCGAGGCGTCGCCGAATCCGATCGCGGCGTAAAGATCCGCCGGCGTCGCATAGTTCATCTTGTGCGCGATCCGCTCGAGCGCGGCTCCCCGCGCCGCATCGGGACGCACGTGCTGGCGAACGAGCTCCGCTTCGAGCGACTCCTGCCCCGCCAGAACGTTCTCTTCCTTGCGCTCTTTGCGGAACCACTGCTTGATCTTGTGCTTCGCGCTCGAGGTGCGGACGATCGTGAGCCAGTCGAGCGACGGCCGCGCCGCCTTTTGCGTGAGCACCTCGCAGATGTCGCCGTTGCGCAGCTGGTAGTCGAGCGGGACGATCTTCCCGTTCACCTTGGCGCCGATGCACCGGTTCCCGACGTCGGTGTGGACATGATACGCGAAATCGAGCGGCGTCGCGGACGCCGGCATCGAGAACACGTCGCCTTTGGGCGAGAAGACGAAAACCTGATTCTCGAAGAGATCGAGCTTCAGGTTTTCCATGAACACGCGCGAGTCGCGAGCGTCGTTTTGCCATTCGAGGAGCGAGCGAAGCCAAGCGAGCTTGTTCTCGAACGGGTCGTGCTTGCCGCCTTCCTTATACCGCCAATGCGCCGCGATCCCGTATTCCGCGGTGCGATGCATCTCCCACGTGCGAATCTGCACTTCGAGCGGATCGCCGCCCGGCCCGACGACGGTCGTGTGCAGCGACTGATACATGTTCGGCTTGGGCATCGCGATGTAGTCTTTGAAGCGTCCGGGTATCGGCTTCCAAAGCGCGTGCACCTCGCCGAGCGCGCCGTAGCAGTCCTTGACCGAGTCGACGATGACGCGTACCGCCGTCAAATCGAAGATCGTCGAGAAGTCGCGGCCGCGCTTCAACTTGGTGTAGATCGAATAGAAGTGCTTCGGCCGGCCGGTCGTCTCGTTCTTGATCCCGACGCGCTCGAAACTCTCGCGGAGAACGTCCACGACGTCGGCGACCGCGACTTGGCGATCGTCGCGCTTGCGCGCGACTCGCTCGGCGATGTCGCGGTACGACTCCGCATCGAGGTACCGCAAACACAGATCTTCGAGCTCCGAGCGAATCTTCCAGATTCCCAGGCGATGGGCGATCGGCGCGTAGATCTCGAGCGTTTCCCGCGCGATCGCCGTTTGCTTGGCCTCCGGCAAGCTTGAAAGCGTCCGCATGTTGTGCAGGCGGTCGGCCAGCTTGATGATGATGACCCGGATGTCCTTAGCCATCGCCAGGAACATCTTGCGCAGGTTCTCGACCTGGGCGTCTTCCTTCGATTGATACGGAATGCGCGTCAGCTTGGTGACGCCGTCAACCAGGGTCGCGATCTCGGTTCCGAACGCGGTGCCGACCTCTTCGCTCGTGACGACCGTGTCCTCGACGACGTCGTGCAAGAGCGCGGCAGCGATCGTCGCCCGGTCCATCTCGAGCTCCGCTAGGATCTCGGCAACCGCAAGCGGGTGCTCGATGTACGCCTCGCCCGAAGCCCGCTTCTGATCGCCGTGTGCCTGGTCGGCGAGATCGTAGGCGCGTCGAAGCCACCCGCCATCGAGCGCGGGGTCGTACGCCTGAATCTTGGTGACGAGCGCGTCAATCGACATATGCAGATAGCTGGATTCGGTGTTAAGGCCTATCTAAGCACAACCCGGTGCCGGCCGGAAAGGCTTAGAACAGCTAATACCGGATAAAGGCCGTCACCGGGTGGCCTCCGAGCGCCTTTCGACCGCCCAGCGCCTCCAGCTCGATCAGGAAGGCGAACTCCACCACCTCGGCCCCCAGCCGCTCGATCAGCCGGCCGGTTGCCGCGGCCGTCCCCCCGGTCGCGAGGACGTCGTCGACGACTAGGACCCGCTTGCCCCGGCCGACCGCATCGTCGTGGACTTCGAGCGAATTGGTCCCGTACTCGAGGGCGTATTCTTCGGTGACTTTTGAGCCCGGCAGCTTGCCGGGCTTGCGAACCGGGACGAAGCCGACCCCGAGCTCGTAAGCGAGCGGCGCGGCCAAGATATAGCCCCGCGCCTCGACGCCGACCACCACATCGATTCGATGTTGTTTGAAACGCTCGACGAAGAGATCGATCGTCGCTTGGAAACCCGCGGGATCTTTGATGAGCGGCGTGATGTCGCGAAAGAGGATTCCCGGGATCGGGAAGTCGGGAATCGCGCGAATGAGCTGCTGCAAGTCCGCCAGTTGCACGCGCCGCCGATTCGCCCCGAGCGCCGGCTCCCCTGCGCAGACGAGCAGCCGAACCATTCGCGCGTAGCAGGCGTTTAAAGAGGGTAGAGTGACGCCCGGCACTGCACGCTGACCCGCACGCTGGGCAGAAAGGTATCCGCAATGAGGCTAAAGATCATGACGACGGGAGCACTCACCGCAGCGATCGCTCTGGGCTCGAGCCTGCCGGCTCTGGCCGACGGCGCAGCGAGCACCCGCAACATCATCATCGGCGGCGCCGCAGCGGCGATCGGGATCACGAACTACAATCACAAGAAGCGCATCAAGCAGCAAGAGATGCAAGAGCAGACGCGCCGCCAGCAAGCGTACCGTGAGTGGTACTACAAGAAGTACGGAGAGTATCCGACCGACCAGCAATTCCGCGACTGGTACGTGAAGACATACGGGGTGCAACCGTCGTAAACGGCCTTGAGCGAGTAGTTCGAAGAGAGCCACTCCGCAGGAGCGGGTGGCTCTCGTGATTTCCAGAGACTCGGAAGCGGCGGATCGCGATTACAAGCGCCGCATCACCCTCGCAATCGCGATCGCTATAGCGATCCACGAGATCGCTTTTGGGTTGGGTGGCTTCATGAAAATCCCCGAAACGCCCGAGCCGCCGCCGCCGGTCAGTTCCGTGGTCCTCGAGATACGCCAGCGAACCCCCGAACCGAGCGCGACCCCGAAGCCGACGCCCGCGCCGACGCCACCACCGCGCGCGACGCCCGCCGTCCATCGCGAAGTCGCGGCGCCTCGCGCGACCGTCGTCGCGGTCGTCAAGAAGACCGGCCAGAACAAAGGCGGACAGAAACTCGAAGTCCACCTTCCCAAGACGGTCAATCATAAGGAAAGCGTCCCCGTCTGGTGGTCGGCGCCGCACGCGGCGAAGACCGTCGCGAACGCGGGGACCGGCCACACCGCCGGCGCGGGAAGCGGCGCCGGAACCGGTACCGGTACCGGAAACGCGCCGGGCACCGGTGCAGGGACCGGCGGCGCCGGGACCGGCGCCGTGAGTGCCGACACGCCCTGCGGCGGTCCGATCTTCCACGGCTTGCGCGCGAAGTACAACCGCAGCGACAAGAGCTTCGACGAAGACGTGCGCGTCGAGCTGCGGCTCGCCAACGGCGAGACGCTCTTCGGCGATTTTCATTATCCGTGGCACTATGCGAGCGAACAGGACAACCCGTTCTCGCCGAACTGGAAAGGCGGCCCGAACGACCCGATTCCGGCGCAGCTTCCGCCTCCCGGCTTCGATATTTCTCGCGAACCGTTGGCCGTGCAGCTGACGCTGAAATACACCCTCCCTAACGGGACGACGCGCTTCATCCCGTGCCCGAGCTAAGCGTGAGCATTGTCACGAAGTCTTTACGAAACTAGGACGTAGCCGGGTCGGGGGCCGATAGACTGTATATATGCTTGGCGGTCTAGCGGATTGGTTTGCGAACCGGGGAGCAAACCGGCGTGAGAACCCGAGGACGACGTCCGCGTACAGGGTCTCGTATTCGACGAACGGCCTGACGTGGTCGCCGGCGATCGGCGTCGACATCAGCACCGGCGGGATCTCGGTCCTGCTGCAAAAGGGTCTGCACAAAGACGAGGCCGACTTCAAGCTGCACCTCGGGGGACGCGACATCCCTTGCCGGATGTCCGTGATCCGGCATGAAGGCGCGCACCACAACGGCGTCGTCGTCCACAAATACGCGCTGAAATTCGCCGGCATCAAGTCCGACGATTACGATGCGATCTCGCGCTGGATCAAGGGCGCTACCTCACTCGTCGAACAGCCGCACCTCGCCAAGGAGCAGCTCGCGGCGATCCGGATGAATCCGGACGACGTTGCGCGCCTCTTTCCGAAGGCGATTCAGGACCGGCTTCACCACGAGCTGATCAAGCGCAAGCGGCTGGGCCCGATCAAGCCGGGTCACACGCCGCTCGTCGCCTATTACTACAGCGGGCCGACCGAGACGCGCGGAAAGCGCATCCACAAACTGACGATCGAATCGAAAGTGGTCCAACACCACCACGAAGATCGTTTCAAGACGCGTTTCCAGTTCGACGACAACGCCGACGAGATTATCGTCCTAGACTAGAGGGGCTAGCCTTCGGGCGTGTCGATCGGAAGGACGACGACCTTCGTGAGCGTGTCGTCGAAATAGAGCTGCGTCGTGAAGTTGTTGACGCGGTGCGGCAGAATTACGCGCGATTCGACGCGCAGCGCGTGCATGTCCGTCCCCTGACGGCGCGTTCTCCCGAGATAATGCAGCTTGACGAGCGGCGTCACGGAAGGCTGCAGCGGCGCCAACCGCTTCATCTTCACCAGCTCGTTGAGAAGGCGGTCGAGCGCGGCCTTCGGCAATAAACGCGCCGCGTCGTCGGGGCGCTGTTGGAGCAAGCGCAGATCCAGCTTGAGCTTCTCCGGCGCTTCGAGCGGCTGATCGGAGACGTAGCGCTGGACGAGATCCCATTGGTCCGCGGGAATCCCGATGAACTTCCCGCCCGTGCGCCACGCGACTTCGCCGCGCAACTTCCCGGGGACGCTCCCGGCCTTGGCAACGAGCGCCGTAACCTGCTTTGCCTCGAACGTCAGCGTGACGAGAAACTGATCGCCCTTGATTTCGTCGTAGCTGAGGATGCCGACGCCGCCGGCACTGATGTCGACCGGATACGCGGGATACACCGTGCTCCCGCCGTCGAGCGAATACTGCACCTGGAAGGGCTTTTTGACGCGCTGATGTTTGCGCGGTTGGTAGCGCTTCTTCTCGGTCTTGAATCCGAAAAGTGGCATTGCGACCCTTCTATGACTGCACGAGGTAGATGACCCTTGGGCGATTTTCGTTCGTCCGCTCGACCGCGGCTCCTTGCGGCCCGCGCACAGTGTGAGCCGGCTTCGTTCGTGCTGCTTGTCACACGGTCCCAGAATGGGACGAAACGCTCTCGCGGTACCCCGGGAGCTGTGGTTTTTGCCGGCGCCAGAGGTGGATCGCAAAGACCAGGACGATTGCGACCACCGCGAGGACGAGCAGCTCAAGCGACCCCGCCGGAATCCCGAACAAACTCGGCGTCTCCGAACGCGTTTTCTCCTCGATCGTCAGCGCCAAGATCCGGCGAACGACCGCGATGATGCCCACGATGAGAAACGGCTCGACGAGGAGCACCTGACCGCGCACCGAGAGAATCATCGTGTAGCCGAGCTCGAGGAACATCAGCGTGACGAGCACGGTCTCGAGAAAGTGCGCTGCGTCGAGGATGAACTCGTCGCCGAACGGATGCTGGAAGAGCTCGAGGCCGATTCCGGTCGCCCGAATCAGGAGCGCGATCGCGGCGACGAACAGCAGCAGCCCGAGCGCGAACGTAATGATCCGCTCGAACCAGAACAGAACGTTCGCGAGCGTCGAGGCCGTCCTCGTCTCGTCGGGCGACTTCACATCGGCCCTCCTTTCCAGTGCCAATCGGCGACGTTCCAGAACGTCGAACCGATGACCGGCGGCCGGACGCCCTCCAAATCGGCGCCGCGCAAGTCGGTAATCGCCGTCCAG
>JAFAMS010000365.1 GCA_019233165.1 Vulcanimicrobiota bacterium
TCGAGCGGCTTGCGAAGGACCACCCCTGCGTCGGCGAGATCCGCGGAGTCGGCGCCTTCTTCGGAATCGAGCTCGTGAAAGACCGCAAGACGCGCGAGCCGGTCGTCCCGTGGCAAAGCGCCGGCAGCGGGCCGATGACGGCGTTCAATGCGGCCTTGCGCAAGCACGGCGCGTGGGCGCTCTCGCGCTGGAACTTCGTCGCGATCGCGCCGCCGCTCGTCATCGAAGACCACGAGCTCGCGCGCGGTTTCGCCGCGCTCGATGCCGCGCTCGTCGAGCTGGAGAAACTGCTGTGAGCACCGCCGTTCTCAGCGACGAGATCGTCGTGACCAACCCCGCAACCGGCGCCGAGCTCGGTCGCGTCAAGCGCGCCGGCGAGACCGAGGTCGACCGCGCGGTGCGCGCGGCGCATGCGACCTATCTCGAGTGGCGCGAGGTCCCCGTCGTCGAGCGGGCGCGCCGCTTCTTCAAATTCCAGGTGGTCCTTGAAGAGCATCTGGACGAGCTTGCAAAGATCGTCGCCAACGAGAACGGGAAAATGCTCCCCGACGCGCGGGGCGAAGTGCGCCGCGGGATCGAGTGCGTCGAGTTCGCGTGCGGGATGCCGTCGCTCCTGATGGGCGACTCGCTCGAAGGGATCGCGCGCGGGATCGATTCGCAGACGATCCGACAACCGCTCGGCGTTTGCGTCGGGATCACCCCGTTCAACTTCCCGGCGATGATTCCGATGTGGATGTTTCCGATTGCGATCGCGGCCGGCAACGCCTTCGTCCTCAAGCCGTCGCCGCAGACGCCGCTCGCCTCCGTGCGCATCTTCGAGCTCTTCTCGCAGTGTGGCTTCCCGCCGAACGTCCTGCAAGTCGTGCACGGCGACCGTCCGACCGTCGAAGCGCTGATCGGGCATCCGCTGACGCGAGCCGTCTCGTTCGTCGGCAGCTCGGCGGTCGCACGCCACGTGCAGAGCGTTGCGGTCGAGCATCACAAGCGCGTGCAGGCGCTCGGCGGCGCCAAGAACTTTCTCATCGTGATGCCCGACGGCGTGACCGATGCGGCCGTCGAGAACATCATGGGCTCGGCGTTCGGCGCGGCCGGCGAACGCTGTCTCGCCGGATCGGTCGTCGTCGCGGTCGGCGATGCTGCAGAGCCGCTCCTTGCGAAATTGCGCGCCGCGACCTCGAAGCTGAAGATCGGCGCCTGGGACACCGACGGCGCGCAGATGGGGCCGGTGATCTCCGAGCAGGCGCGCGAGCGGATCGTCGGCTACATCGACGACGGTCTGCGGACGAGCGAGCTCGTCGTCGACGGACGCAAGAACGTTCCCGAACGCGGGACATTCGTCGGACCGACGATTTTCGATAACGTCGATCCCTCGGCACCGTTGGCGCGCGACGAGATCTTCGGACCCGTCCTTGCCGTCGTCCGCGTACCGACGCTCGACGCCGCGATCGAGCTCGCGAACCGCTCGACCTACGGGAACGCCTCGTCGATCTTCACGCAGAGCGGCGGTGCGGCACAACGCTTCGCGCATGCGATCGAAGTCGGGATGATCGGCGTGAACGTCGGCGTCGCCGCGCCGATGGCGTTCTTTCCGTTCGGCGGGATGAAGGACTCGATCTTCGGCGACCTGCGCGCGCACGGCAAAGACGGCGTCGCCTTCTACACGCAGCAGAAAGTCGTCATCTCGCGCTGGTGAGCGCGGAGAAGATCTTCCGCGCCCGCCGCATCGTCGCGCAAAACGGCGGCGCGATCGAAGCGTTCGCGACGTTCGGCGAACGGATCGTCGCGACGGGCGGCTTCCAATCGATGCGCGAGCGCTTTCCGGCTGCCGACATCGTCGAGCTCGACGGCGTCGTCGTCCCCGGTTTCAACGACGCGCACGCTCACCTCGCGATGGCGGCGGAAGACGTTCTGCATCTCGACCTTTCCGTGAAGAGCGTCCGCTCGCTCGCCGAGCTGAAAGCGAAAATCCGCGCCGAGGCGGCCGCAAAGGAAGGCTGGATTCGCGGGAGCCGCTACGACGACGCCAAGATGGCCGAGGGCCGCGTGCTCACGCGCTGGGATCTCGACGAAGTCGCGCCGGACCATCCCGTCCTCGTCATCCACGTTGCCGGGCATTGGGGCGTGGCAAACTCCCGCGCGCTCACGCTCGGCGGCTTGACCGACGCGAGCGAACCGCCGGCGGGCGGAGCGTTCGGGCGCGATGCGTCGGGAAAGCTCAACGGGATTCTCTACGAGCAGGCGATCTTCAACTTCGCGTACCCGTCGGTCGCAGAGGGCGGGACGAGCGTTGCGCCGCCGAGCACGCCGGAAGATCGCCTGCAAGGACTCGAACGCGCGCAAACGATGTTTCACGCCGCCGGTATCACGTCGCTCGGCGACGCGCTCGTCGGGCCGGCCGACCTCGCGCTTTTCACCGAGGCGCACCGGCTCGGGAAATTGACGCTCCGCGTGAACGCGCTCGTCGCGATCGACCACTACGACAAGATGAAGGCGGTCGGGATCGGGACCGGGTTCGGCGACGACCGCTTGCGGATCGGCGGCTTCAAAGCGTTCGTCGACGGCGCGATCGGCGGCCGCACGTGTTTGCTCGAGGAGCCGTTCGAGGGGACGGGCGATTACGGGATGCAGACGACGCCGACCGCCGAGCTGCGCGAGATCGCGCGCAGGCTGCAAGAAGACGGAAACCGCCTCTGCGTCCACTGCAACGGAGACCGCGCGCTCGGGATCCTGCTCGATGCGTTCGAAGCCGCGGCGAACGCGTCGCCGAGACCCGCTTTGCGCCACAGGATCGAGCATTGCAGCGTCGTCAACGAGTCGATCGTCGAGCGGATCAAGCGGCTGCGCGCGTATCCGATCCCGTTCGCGGGCTACGTCGCGTACCACGGCGCCAAACTCGCAGAGTGGTACGGGGAGAAGCGCCTAGAGCGGATGTTCGCACACAACTGGTTCCTGCGCGCAGGGATCCCGGTCGCCGGCTCGAGCGATTATCCGTGCGGACCGTTCGAGCCGCTCTACGGGATCCAAAGCATGGTCACGCGCCGCGGCGACGATGGGATGCTCCTGGGCGGCTCGCAGGCGATCGACGCCGCGCAAGCGCTTGCCGTCTACACGCTCGGCTCCGCCGAAGCCGCGGGAGAGGCGCATCTAAAAGGAAGACTCGCCCCGGACTATCTCGCCGACTTCGTCGTCCTCGACGATGACCCGCTCGCAGTCGCCTCCGAACGGATCGCACGGATTCCGATTCGCGCCACCTACGTGGGCGCGGAGGTCGTGTCACAGGGACCCGGCTAGCTCCCAGAAAACAACGTCTCCCTCGAACGCATCGCGTTTGCATAGGAGGGGATTTTCATGCCGCACCTCCGTCGACGGAGATTCCTCGAACTTTCGGCGGCAAGCGCCGCAGCGACGGCGATCCCGGAGGCCGCGCGCGCGGCCGCCGAAGCGTCACCGTGGAAGCCGGAGAAGGGCGCATCGCTGCAGCTCTTGCGCTGGTCCGAGTTCGTCAAGAACGACCATGTCATCTGGGAAGAGAACACTAAGAAGTTCACGCAGCTGACCGGCGTCCCGGTCCAAATTCAGTGGCTGAGCTGGCCCGACGTCTCGCCGAAATCGGCGCTCTCGGCGCAGACGAACTCCGGCCCGGATATCACGATGGGGTTTTACAACGACCCGTTCCTCTATCCGGATAAGCTGGTCGACGTCTCCGACTTGGCTTCGCACCTGAGCCACAAGTACGGCGGTTTCGCCTCCGTCGCCAAGACGTACGCCTATCACGAAGGCGAGAAGCGGTGGATCGGCATCCCGATCGGCGTCCCCGGTAACGCGATGAACTTCCGCCGCGACTGGATGGAGCAGGCCGGGTTCCAAAGCTTCCCGGACGACACCGAAGGGATGCTCAAGCTCGCGCAGGCGATGAAAAAGCAAGGGCATCCGACCGGCTTCACGCTCGGCCACGCGGTCGGTGACGGGAACGGTTGGACGCACTGGATCTTTTGGGGTCACGGCGCCAAGCAGGTCAATCCCGACAACTCGCCGGCGATCAACTCCGAAGCGACGCTCGCTTCGATCGACTACGTGCAACGGCTGTACGAAACCATGATCGACGGCGTCGCGTCCTGGGGCGATCCCTCGAACAACCAGGCCTTCCTCGCCGGGCGCATCGGGCTGACGATGAACGGGATCAGCATCTGGTACGTTGCGAAGGATCAGTACCCGCAGATCGCCGCAGCGATGGATCACGCGATCCCCGGCTACGGCCCGCTGCGGGTGCGAACGACCTTCAACACCTTCACCCAAGCCTTCATTTGGAAGTACTCGAAGTATCCCAACGCGGCCAAAGAGTACATCCGCTTCATGCTCGACGAAGCGCAAGCCGCTCCATGGGTCGACGGGATGCGCGGCTACGTCACGCCGGCGTTGCAGGGGTACTGGAAGCTGCCGATCTGGACGTCGGACAAGAAGATCACGCCGTTCCGCGACGTGCTCGTCGGCCAACGGTTCGACGGCTTCAACGGAACGCCCGGAAAAGGCGCGGCGCAGACGATGGACTCGTTCGTCCTGGTCGACATGTACGCCGACGTCTGCATCAACAAGATGACGCCGAAGGCGGCAGTGCAAAAAGCCGAAAACCGGATCGCCGGCTTCTACAAGGGCTAATCTCTCCGTGTCATCCCGAGCGTCGGCTGTCCCTCGACTTCGCTTCGCTACGCTCGGGATGACACGATGGCTCGACTCGCCTCCGGTGCTTGGGATTCTGCTGAGCATCCCGGCGATCGTCATTCTAGGCGGGCTGCTTGCGTATCCGCTGCTGCTCGGCGTGTGGCTGAGCCTCACGAACACGACGCTCGGAAGCGCCGGGCAATTCGTCGGCCTCTCGAACTACCTCGCAATCGCGCAGGACCCGACGTACCGCGGCGCGGTCTTTTATTCGCTCTTCTACACGTTCTTCGCGGAGGTCGGGAAGCTCGCGCTCGGCCTCACGCTCGCGTTGATCGTGAACCAACGCTTTCGCGGGTACCGGACCGCGCGCGCGCTCATGCTCTTGCCGTACGTCGCGCCGACCGTGCTTTCGGCTCTCGCATGGCTGTGGCTGTTCGATCCGCAATTCAGTGCGATCTCGTGGCTGCTCACGAAGATGGGGCTGATCCACGAGTACATCAACTTCATCGGCGCTCCATGGCCGGCGCGGATCTCGCTGATCGTCGTGAACATCTGGCGCGGGTTGCCGTACTTCGCGATCGGCTACCTCGCGGGACTCCAGGCGATCCCGCACGAGCTGCACGAAGCCGCGCAGATCGACGGCGCGAGCGGCTGGGAGGCCTTCCGCCGGATCACGTGGCCGCTGCTCCTCCCGATCACGACGATCTTGGTCTCGTTCTCGTCGATCTTCACCCTCACCGATTTCCAGTTGATCTGGACGATCACGCGCGGCGGACCGACCGACGCGACCCAAGTGTTCACGACGCTCGCCTACCAGAAGGCGATCACCGGAGGCCAGCTCGGCGAAGGCGCGGCGATCGCGATCTCGCCGGTCGTTCTAATGGTGATCTTTGCATGGTTCGTGATGCGCTCGGTCCGTGAGGAGCGGTCGGTCGAATGACGCGCACCGCGAGGTTCTTCCGGATCGGCCTCCCGCTGACGCTCTACGGGATTTTCTTGCTGCTCCCGTTCTACTGGATGCTGGTCACGACGTTCAAGGAACGCCAAGAGCTCCTCGTCTCGCCGAATCCGTTCCTGATCTACCACTGGACGCTCGAGCACGTCGTCGGTCTCCTTACCCAGACGCGTTACCTGCACTGGTTCGGGAATACGCTCCTCATCGCGCTCGGCGCGACGCTCCTCAGCGTCAGCGTCTCGTATATCACCGCGTACGCGATCATCCGGCTGCGCTTCCCCGGAAGCAAACCGTTCGGGACGGCGATCTTTCTGTGCTACATCGTCCCGCCGGCGATCTTGTTCATCCCGCTCGGCGAGGTCTTGGTCAAGCTCGGCTGGTTCGACAAGCTCTGGGCGCTGATCCCGATCTACGCGACGTTCCTCGTCCCGTTCTGCACGTGGCTGCTCATCGGGTTCCTCAAGTCGATCCCGCGCGAGCTCGAAGAAGCCGGGCGCGTCGACGGCGCAAGCAACCTGCTGGTGATGCGGAAGATCATTCTGCCCATTTCGGTCCCGGGACTCATCACCGCGGCGATCTTTTCGTTTACGCTCTCGTGGAACGAATATCTGTACGCGCTCGTCTACATGTCGTCGCCCGACAACAAGACGGTCTCCGTCGGGATGACGAGCGAGCTGATCTCCGGCGACGTCTTCCAATGGGGCCAGCTCATGGCCGGCGCCCTGATCGGCGTCCTCCCGGCGATCGTCGTGTATTTCTTCTTCGTCGAGTACTACGTGGCCGGGATGGCAGGCTCGCTGAAAGATTAGTGTAGGCGCCCTTACAGCGGGATCGTTGTCCGTCGGCTAGGCTGGAAGCATGCGAATCGTTTGCCTGGGGACCTGATCGCCGAACGCACCGGCGAGTTACGTCGTGTATCCGGAGATCGTCGAGCGGCCACCGCCGCCCCCGCCGGCAATTGCACCGGTAGAGCCGTCGGGCGGAACGTCCGGCCTCATCGTCGACGTTCGTGCGTAGCTAGGCTCGCGCAGCCCCCTTGATTGCTTTCAGTCTCGCTCTAATGACGATGCCGAGCAGCTTGGGCGAGATCGGGTCGTCGAATGGAACCTGAATCGCGCCGCGGCTCACTTTGTAGCCACGGAGCTCTTCCTTCAGCTCGGGAATGACTTTGCCGCTGTAAGGATAGATGCCGATGTGGTTCTTGTGCGCGTCGAAGCCGAGAAACGGTTTCCCGCGGAACTTCAGCGTCGGCATGCCGTAGGAGATCGTTTCCTCCGCGCTCGGAACGATTTTCTTCGCCAGCGCCCGTATGCGCCGGAGCTCTTTGCGCTTCGCCGGTTCGATCGTCTTGAAGTAATCGTCGATCGGGCTCATACGAGGACATCTCGCGGCAAACGTAGAGGAATTCCTTCAACATGGAGCTGGTTGCGATCGAGATCCTCAACGGGATCGTGCTCGGCGTCATTTACGCGCTCGTCGCGGCCGGGCTGACGCTGATCTTCGGGATGCTCGACATCCCGAACTTCGCGCACGGCTCGTTCTACGCACTCGGCGCCTACGTCGCCTATACGGCGATGACACACGCCAACTTCCCGCTCGCACTCGTTGCGGCGCCGCTCGCCGTCGGGACGCTCGGGCTGATCGTCGACGCGCTCTTCATTCGCCGGCTCGCACGCGCCGGGCATACGTATCAGATTCTCTTCACGCTCGGGATCGTGCTGATCGTCCAAGAAGCGATCGTTCTGATTTGGGGCGCCGATCCGACGAGCGTCGACGTCCCTGCAGCGCTTTCGGGCGGGATCGCGCTGGGGCCGATCTCCTTTCCGTACTACCGGCTCTTCCTCGTCGCCGTCGCCGCCGTGTTGATCGCGGCGGTGTGGCTCGGACTCGAGCGCACGAAGCTCGGCGCGATCATCCGCGCCGGGATCGAGGACTCCGAGATGGTCGAGGCAATCGGTTATGACATCCAGCGGCTCTTCACGCTCGTCTTCGCGCTGGGCGTCGCGCTGGCCGCGATCGCGGGCGCGCTGATCCTGCCGATCCGCGGCGGTCAGCCGGCGATGGGGAACGAGCTGAACGCGATCTCGTTCGTCGTGGTCGTGATCGGCGGCCTCGGCTCGTATGCCGGAGCGGTCGTCGGCGGGATTCTTGTCGGGCTCGTGCAGTCGTTGATGACGCTGATTCTTCCGTCGGCGTCGGAAGTCGCGATCTTTGCGGCGATGGTCCTCGTCTTGCTGCTTCGCCCGCAAGGACTCTTCGGGACGCGATGAACGTCGCGCGGCCGGGCGCGTTCCTGGTGCTGGTCGCGCTGGTCGCCGTCGCGCCGCTCGTGGTGCATTACCCGGTCTTGCTGACGCAGGCTCTGATCTTCGGGCTCTTAGCCGCCGCATTCAACCTGCTGCTCGGCGAGCTCGGTTTTCTCTCGTTCGGGCAAGCCACGTTCAACGGCCTCGGTGCGTACGCCGCCGGGCTCCTTCTCGTCCACGTCGCGCACGTTCCGATCCTCGTCGCACTGCTCGTCGCCGCGCTCTGCGGCGCGGGCGGGGCGCTCGTCGTCGGCGCGCTTTCGATGCAAGGAGCCGGCGTCTACGCGGTGATGTTGACGTTCGCGTTCAACGAGCTCGCGTTCTATCTCGCGTTTCAGCTCCGCGACCTCACCGGCGGGGACAACGGCTTGCGCGGCGTCGTCCGGCCGGAATTCATCGGCATTTCGCTCGCGGGCGAGAACGCGTACTACTATTTCGTCGCCGCCGTTTTCCTCGTCGTTTTCTACGCGCTGTTGCGGCTGATCGACTCGCCGTTCGGACACGTGCTGCGCGCGATCCGCGAGAACGAGCCGCGTGCGCGCGCGATTGGGTACGATACCCGGCGCTTCAAAGTCACGGCGTTCACGATCTCGGGCGCGGTGAGCGGGATCGCCGGGGCCGCGTACGCGATGCTCTACGGCTTCGTTCCGCTCGAGGTCGTCAACTTCGACACGTCGACGAACATCGTGATCATGGGGCTCCTCGGCGGGACCGGCTCGCCGTACGGCGCGATCGTCGGCGCGGCGATCTTCACGTTGCTCTCCGACCGCCTGAGCCGGTTGTGGGCGCACTGGCCGCTGCTGCTCGGGATCCTTTTCTGCACGGTCGTGCTGACGTTGCGCGGCGGTGTGATCGAGATCGTTCACCGCCTCCGTCCCTCGACTCCGCGGCGCAAAGCGCCGCTACGCTCGGGATGACACCAGTGGGGATGCTTCGCACGGAGAAGCTTTGCAAGAGCTTCGGGGGGACCGTCGCCGTCGACTCGGTCGATTTGAACGTCCGTGCCGCGAGCTTGCACGCAATCATCGGGCCGAACGGTGCGGGGAAGACGACGCTGTTCAATCTGCTTGCAGGCGAGATGCGGCCGACGAGCGGCGGCGTCTTCTTCGAGGATCGCGAGATCACGCGGCTCGACGTGCGCGAGCGTTCGCATCTTGGGATCGGGCGCAGCTTTCAGCGGACCAACATCTTTCGCGCGCTCTCGGCGTACGAGAACGTGCGCGTCGCCGCCCAGTCGCGGACGCAGGCGAGCTTTGCGATGTGGGAGCCGGCGACGCGGTTGCGCGACGTCGCCGCGCGCGCACAAGCGATTCTCGACGACGCCGGGCTCGCCGCGCTCGCCGTACGAACCGCAGGCGAGCTCGCCGGCGGCGATCAGCGGTTGCTCGAGATTGCGATCGCGCTCGCGACCGCGCCGAAATTGCTGCTGCTCGACGAACCGTCGCAGGGGCTCTCGGGCGAGGACGCGCTCCGCCTGATGGCGCGGATTCGCACGCTCGCGGAGCGCTACACGATCGTCCTCATCGAGCACAACATGAATCTGGTGATGGAGCTCTCCGACGAGATCACCGTGATGAACTTCGGCTCGATTCTGGCGCGCGGGACACCCGCCGAGATCCGCGCCGATCCGCAGGTGCGCGAGGCGTACCTCGGGAGCCGCGGCTGATGCTGACGGTGCGAGCGATCGATGCCGGCTACGGACCGGCGACGGTCGTTCGCGGCGTCTCGCTCGACGTTCCGGACGGAAGCATCGTCGCGCTGCTCGGCCGCAACGGCGCCGGGAAGAGCACGACCCTGAAGACGATCATGGGACTCGTGCGCCCGCGCGGCGGCGAGATCGCGCTCGACGGCGTTCGGATCGACGGCGCGACGCCGCACGCGATCAATCGCCGCGGTGTGGCGTACGTCCCCGAAGAGCGGCGCGTCTTCTCGCACCTCAGCGTCGAGGATCACTTCACGATCGCCCGCCGTGCGGAAACGCCGTGGACGCTCGAGCGCATCTTCGCGCTCTTTCCGAAGCTCGAACCGCTGCGGGCGCGACGAGCGCGCTATTTGAGCGGCGGCGAACAGCAGATGCTGGCGATCGCGCGAGCGCTTTTGACCGCACCCCGCCTACTGCTCCTCGACGAGCCCTCGCAAGGGCTCGCGCCTGTGATCGTCGATGCGGTCGTCGAGTCGGTCCGGCGGATGCGGTCGGAGGGCTTGAGCATCCTGCTCGTCGAGCAGGACCTCGCGATCGCGCTCCATCTGGCGACCCACGTCTACATCCTCGAAAGCGGCGAGCTCGTCTATTCCGGGAGCTCCGCCGAGCTTCGGCAGAACGCCGCCGTGCAGGCAAAATATCTGGGCGTGGGCTAACGTTTCGGGACCAAGAGAGGAACGCAGATGAACGGTTTGACCCGCAGCAATGCTTTGAAGCTCGGTACCGGCGCCGTCGGCGCGGCCGTCCTCGGCTCGCTCCAGCGTGCTTTCGCCGCCGATGAGATGACGCTCGTCGGGATCTTCTCGCAGACGGGCGCGTACGCGACGTTCGGCCGGGACACCGACCGGGGGATCAAGCTCGCGCTCGGCGAGGTCGCCAACAAAGTCCTGGGCAAGCCGGTGCGCTATGTGATCCGAGACGACCAGACCAATCCGGGAGTCGGCGTCCAGCAGGTTTCCGATGCGATCGACCACGACGGCGCGCGCTACTTCGTCGGTGTCGCCTCGAGCGCGGTCGCGCTCGCGATCGAACAGGTTTGCGGTCAAAAACGGGCGCTCTTCTTGACGAGCGTCGGCGCCGACGAGGTGACGGGGAGCGAGTGCAACGGGTTCACGTTCCGGTGGTCGGTCCCGACCTACGGTGCCGTGCGCTCGACGATGTATCCGTACCTCAAACGTTTTCCGAACGCGAAGCGCTGGTATACGATCACGCCTTCGTACGTCTTCGGCGAGTCGCTGCTGCGCAACGTCAAAGAGGTCGCCAAAGAAAAGAACCTGACGCTCGTCGGGAACGACTACCACCCGCTCGGCGCGACCGAATACTCGAATTTCATCACCAAAGCAATCGCCGCCAAGCCGGATGTGATTGCGCTGCTGAACTTCGGCGGGGATGCGGTCAAGGCGATCAAGACCGCGCAACAATACGGGGCGAAAAAGACCTCGAAGATTCTCTACGTTTGGAGCGGCGGACTCCTCGATTACCAGGCGATCGGCGCCGAAGCCCTCGAGGACGTCTACGTCGGATGCCAGTATTGGCACGACTCGGACCCCGACACGCAAAAGGCGAGCGCGCCGTACCAGAAAGCGTACGGCGAGCCGATGGGCTACGTCGGCGCGGCGTCGTACATCGAGACGAAGCTGACGCTGGCAGGGATCGAAAAAGCGAAGTCGCTCGACCCCGCTGCGGTCGCGAAAGCGCTGCAAGGGTACAGCTACGTCGGCCCGACCGGACACGAAACCGTGCGCGCCTTCGACCATCAAGTCGTCAAGCCGTACTTCTTCCTGCACGGGAAAGCGGCGAGCGCGATGAAGGACCAATGGGACTACGTCGAAACGCTTGCGGTCTCGTCGTACCCGGTCCCGCAAGACAAGAACCTCTGTAAGCTCGGCTGATGCGTGTTCTGGTCGCCTGCATCACGCAGGAGACGAACACGTTTTGCACGCTACCGACGACGCGCGCCGAGTTCGAAAAGCAAGGCTTGTTTTTCGGGCGGGATCTCGTCAACGCAATGCAGGGCACGGGGACGGTCACCGCCGGCTTCCTCGACGTCGCGCGCGAGCGCGGTTGGGACGTCGTCCCGGTCGTTTTCGCGTACGCGCTCCCGGGCGGCCTGGTCGAGCGCGGCGTCCTCGACGAGCTGCTCGCCACCGTTTTGGCGGCACTCGAGAAAACGCCGGATCTCGACGGGATCCTGCTCCATCTCCACGGCGCGACGGTCGCAGGGGAGCTCGACGACCCCGAAGCGACGATTCTGCGCGCGATACGCGCGCGAATCGGCGGCGAGCTCCCGCTGATTTGTTGCCTCGACCTGCACGCGAACGTGAGCGCCGAGATGGTCGCGAACGCGACCGTCCTGGTCGGCTACGACACGTACCCGCACGTCGATTTCTACGAACGCGGACGCGAATGCGGGACGATCCTGGCCCGAATTTTTGCGGGCGAGCTGCGGCCTGCGACGGCGTTCGTCCATCCCCCGCTCCTCCCGCCGCTGCAAAAGATGGTGACGTCGACGCCGTCGACGATCATGGCGCGGCTTTTCGCGACGGCGCGCGATCTGGAAGCAGATCCGCGCGTCGTCGACGTCTCGATTTTCGGCGGCTTTCCGTACGCCGACGTCCCCGACGCCGGGTTTTCCGTCGTCGTCACGACGAACGGCGACGCGGCGCTCGCGCGGCATCTCGCCGAGCGCGTCGTGCGCGAGGCGTGGGAGCGGCGCAGCGAGTGGCTCGTCGAGCTGACGCCACCCGCGCGA
>JAFAMS010000396.1 GCA_019233165.1 Vulcanimicrobiota bacterium
ATCTGCTCGAACACCTTCCGCCCGGGGTCACCGAGCTCTACCTTCATCCCCGCCTCGGCAACGACGACTTCGCGGCGCTGCTCGATCCCGAGGTCAAACGCGCGGTCGGTGCGATTTAATCTGCCGGTGGCCGCCGCGGTTTGCGGGATCGCGTATCTCGGCGCGGCGCTCGTTTGTATCCGTCGTTTCGGCGCAGAAAGGCGCGAACGTGCCCAGAGGACGCCGAGCGTCAGCATCCTGAAACCGCTGCGCGGCGTGGAAGAAGGACTGTACGAAAACCTCTGCTCGTTCTGCGAGCAAGATTATCCGGATTTCCGCGTCGATTTCAGCGTCCGAGATCCCGGCGATCCCGCGGTTGCAATCGCCCGCCGCGTCGTCGAGCGTTTCCCGGACCGCGCTCGGCTTGCCGCCGGCGGCGTGCCGAGTTCCGCCGCGAATCCGAAGATCTCGAACCTCGCGCAAGTCGCATCTCGCGCTGACGGAGAGATCGTCGTCATCGCCGACGCCGACATGCGCGTCGGACGCGACTACCTGCGCGCGATCGTCGCGCCGTTCGAGCGGGCCGAGGTCGGGCTCGTCACGTGTCTGTATCGCGGTGTCGCAGCCGCGGGATTCGCGTCCGCGCTCGGCGCTGCGTTCATCAACGAGCAGTTCGCACCGTCGGTCCTCGTCGCCGGGACGCTCGAACCGCTGCGCTACGGCTTCGGTGCGACGCTGGCGGTTCGTCGCCGCGCGCTCGAGGAGATCGGCGGGATCGAAGCGCTCGGCGCGCATATCGCCGACGACCACCGGCTCGGGCAGCTCGTCAGCGAGCGCGGCTGGCAAGTCGTGCTCTCGCGCTACGTGGTCGAGAACCTCGTTGCCGAGACGAGCCTGACGTCGCTGTGGTCGCGCGAGCTGCGCTGGTCTCGGACGATTCGCTCGGTCCGTCCGTGGGGGCACGCGTTTTCTTTCTTGACGTTCGGCCTCCCACTCGCACTCGGCGCCGCGCCGTTCGTCCGAAGCGCCTTCGCCCGCGGAAGCCTCATAGGCAGCGCGCTCGCACTGCGCGTCGCAATCCATCGCGCGGCCGCGCGCGCGCTCGGCGCGCCGCAGAGCTTCGCCCTCCTCATTCCCGTGCGCGACGCGCTCAGCGTCGCGACATGGCTCGCCGCGTTCTTCGACCGCAGCGTGAGCTGGCGCGGGGAGCGCCTGCGGCTGTAAGCTAGCCGGGCGTTTTCTCGCGCTTGCGCGCGATGTACTCGTCCATGAGCTCGAGCTCGCCCGCATCGCGCAGGATCGCCACTTGCTCTTTCGACCAATCGGTGACGCGTGAGTGCAAGACGGGGAGATTCTTGCGCCGCCTGTAGATGAGATAGGAGACGAGCCCGAGGATCACCCAACTCGGGCCGGCGATGCGCCCGATGTCGTGGGTGAGCAGAACGAAGATCAGAATCGTGAAGATCCCGATGAAACCGAGCACCCCGACGATCGGAAACTCGATTCGCTCGCCGTCCTTCCAAATGGCGACGTTCAGCGGAATCTTGAACGGGCGCGGCGAGTCGGGATCTTTGAAGCGCAGAACGATCAGCGCGAGGAACACGAGCGTATAACTCGTGGCCGCGCCGAACGCGTAAAGGTCGCCGAGGAACGCAAGCCCGCCGTCGCCTTGCAGCGCGGCGAACACATGCACCAGAACCCCGACCGAGCAGAACGCCGCGATCGCGACCGCCGGCGTGCGGAACTTCGGGTGGACGCGCGCGAACACGCTCGGAAGCAGCTTCTCGCGGCTCATCCCGTAGGCGATCCGGCTCGCGCCGAAGACCCCGGAATTGCTCGAGATCAGCAGCAAGACCGCTCCCAAGATGGGGACGTACAGCGCCGCCAAGCTCCCGAAATACGGGACGTTCGCGGCGAGAATCGCGACCGCTTTATCGTTGTTCTCAGAGTTCCCGAGATAGGCGTAAAACGGCTGCGGGTTTCCTTGAGCGTCCGGCGGGACGGGGTGCCACGTGTGCATTCCGAGCGCGAGATTCGAGTACGCGAGCGCGAAGATCAAGATCGGCAGAATCAACGAGACGGAGGTGCGCGGGA
>JAFAMS010000413.1 GCA_019233165.1 Vulcanimicrobiota bacterium
AACGCCCAGAAGAAGATCATGTTCCCGATGATGTGCGACCAGCCGCCGTGCATGAACATCGAGGTGAAGATGGTGATTAGATTTTGACCGGCGGAGATTTGGGCCGGGACGAGCGACCATCGCAGCACGAAGTCGTCGCCGTTGATCAGCTCGATCGCGAACACGATGAAGTTGATCACGATCAGCGTCAACGTGACCGTCGGAAAGTTCGTCGGGCGTCGGGAGGCGTCGCCGAGCGGGATCATCGGCCCGCGGCTCTACACCTTTACGGTCGAAGCCTGATAGATTTCGTCGATCGCCTCGGCCAACGCGCGGTTGAACTCGTCGTCGCTCATCGAGACTCTGAGGTCCTGAACGAGCGCGCGCGAAAAGCTGGCGATCATGCCGTCGTTCTCTGCGAGCTTCTTGCACGCGTCGGCGCGGGTGTAGCCTCCCGAAAGTGCGACGACGCGCTGGACGCGTTTGTGCTCGATGAGCGGCTTGTAGAGGTTCGGCTTGTCGGGGATCGTCAGCTTGAGCATGACCTGGCCGTCGCTAAGCGCGTCGAGCCGGCGCGTGAGCTCTTGCAGCAAAATCGCTTCGGCGCCCGCTTTGTCTGGGCTCTTGATCGAGACTTCCGGCTCGATGATCGGCATCAGCCCGTGCTTTGAGACCTGCGCCGCAAGATCGAACTGTTGATCGACGATTGCGGCAATCCCCGACTTCGATGCGAGGGTGATCGTCGAACGTTCCTTGGTGCCGTAGACGCCGAGCTTAGCCGCCCGCTCGAGCAGCGCGTCGAGTCCGGAAATCGGCTTCATCAGGCTGACGCCGTCCTTCTCCGCCTCGAGCCCTTTGTCGATCTTCACGAACGGGACGACGCGGCGGTTTTCCCAGAGGTAGCTCGGCGTCGGCTTCCCTCCGACCTGGCCGTCCATCGTCTTCTCGAAGAGGATCGCCGCGATGACCTTGTCGCCCGTGAACGCCGGCGAGGTCACCATCCGCACGCGAAACTCGTGCATGAGCTTGAACATCGCGTCGTCGCCGCTATAGGCGCTATCCGGGATGCCGTAGAGCCGCAGGGCTCCAGGCGTCGAGCCTCCGCTCTGGTCGAGCGCCGCGATGAAGCCCGGCTTGCTCGACATCTGTTCGCTCATGGTCTGCGCGTGTAAAACCTTCACAGCGGTCACCTCGTACCCGGGGGATTCGCGTTCGAACGCCGGTTCCTTCAAACGGCCCCGCCGGACCTCGGAGGTTGCCTCGGAACCGTCTGCGAAAGCCTGCGCCCCTCTCGTCCATAGTGAGGCACAAATGGCATTACGCAAGTTCATCATCGAGCGCGACATCCCGCAAGTCGGTTCCTTCGAGCGCGAGCAGCTGCGCGGAGCCGCCGCCAAATCGAATGAGGTTTTGCGCCAGCTCGGGCCGGATATCCAGTGGGTCGAGAGCTACGTCGCCGGCGACAAGACGTTTTGCGTCTATCTCGCCAAGGATGAAGCGATCATCCGCAAGCACGCCGAGATCAGCGGTTTCCCGGCGACGAAGATCACCGAGGTGCGAAAGATGATCGACCCGACGACGGAGCAAGTCGAACCCGTTCCGGCGTGACGCCGGCGAAAGCGAAAGCTCCGTCGCAGCTGATCGACGAGCGGATCGAAGAGCTCGGCGATTGGCGCGGGAAGGTGCTGTCTGGGATCCGCAAGGCGATCAAACAAGCCGATCCCGACGTCGTCGAGGAGTGGAAGTGGCGCGGCGTCCCCGTCTGGTATCACGGCGGGAAGAGCGTCTGCACCGGCGAGACCTACAAGAACGTCGTGAAGGCGACGTTCGTGGACGGAGCCGCGCTCAAAGATCCCTCGCGCTTGTTCAATGCGAGCCTCGACGGTAACGTCAGACGCGCGATCGACGTGCACGAAGGCGAAAAGCTCGACGAAAAAGCGCTCAAGGCACTCGGCGAGGCCGTAGCGCTCATCGAGTCGCGCGCCGCCGTGAAGAAGAAGACCGCCAAGCGCTAAGGGATCTTATGCCAGCGGCTTCGCCAGGTGATTCCACTCGATGGCGTAGCCCAGGCTCTCGTAGAATCGAAGTCCGCGCTCGTTTCGAAGGTTGACGTTCAAAGAGATGTAACGCGAGCCGCGTTGGCGAGCCCAGTTCTCTGCCGCGTCCATGAGCGCACGGCCGATGCCGCGGCCGTCGTCGGCGACGGCGATCTCGGAGATGTGGCCGTGGGGCTCGCCGGTGAAAAAATCGTTCTCCATCACGATGAAGACGAAGCCCGACGGCTTCTCACCGTGCTCGGCGATGAAGATCGCCGCATCCGTGGACGGCGAGCGCAAAGCCTCACGCAAGACGCGCGCCGTACCGCCGGCGACCTCTTCGTCGGTGCGCCAATCCGGCCGCGTCTCGGCGAAACGCGCAGCCAGCGAGACGATGAACGTTTCGTCGCGCAGCTCGGCTCGGCGAATACGAATCTCCATCCCAGAACATACGGGAACCGGTGAGAATCGAACCTTCGAATGGAGAGCCCCTCAGGGCATGCCGGAGCTGAAGGTGGCGCCGGAGCAGCCTCGCAACTTCATTGTGCTTAATGGGAGTCTCGAAACCTCACGAGGAGGGTCGCGTGAAACGATCCGCTTTGATTGGGATGCTTACCGGGCTTCTCGGAGAGGTCCCGGTAGGCGCCGAAACGCTGGGGTACGCCGCTGAGACGGTCGTCGACAAACCGAAAGTTCGCGTCGCCAAAGTTGCGTGGTCTCCAGGCGCAAAAAGCCCCATGCGCCGAGTTCCGATTCCGCGTGTCGTGTACTTTGCGACAGCCGCGAAGTTCGAGCAGACCTACGCTGATGGACGGACGCGAATGGTAGATCATGTCGAGGGCGATGTAGACTACTTGGACCAACCGGACGACAATGCAGAGTTCTCTCTCACAAACGCCGGCAACAATACGATTCGGATTGTAGCCATCTTCTTGAAATAGTCCGCGTGCACGGCTCGAGCCGTGGTAAAAAAGGAGGAACCTCGGGCGTCGCCTCGAGGTTCCTCAGTTGGTTGCGGGGGCCAGATTTGAACTGGCGACCTTCGGGTTATGAGCCCGACGAGCTACCGGACTGCTCCACCCCGCGCCGTAGCGAAACGATACTATACCGGGCCCTCGCGCCTCCGTCAAGGGGCTTGATTGCCCTGGCGGGCTGCGCTCGGGGTGACAACGCGAAGGCGCCGAAGGCGGTGGGGGTGCGCGAGTTTTGGCGGGGCGTTCCGAAAGTGCAGCTGCATTGCCACCTCGAGGGGACCGTGCGGGCTGCGACGTTTCTCGAGCTTGGGCGAAGCGCGGGTCTGGATCTGCCCGCGGACGTGTACGCCTTCGAGAGCTTCGCCGAGTTCTTGCGTGCGTTTCAGAAGGTTTGC
>JAFAMS010000438.1 GCA_019233165.1 Vulcanimicrobiota bacterium
CTCGCCGGAGCCGTCGACGTCGCACGAACGAAACTCGGCACGCTCGCGCGCTAAATGCCGTACGTCGAGGTGACGATCTCCGTCGCGGCGCCGGCGCGCGACGTGTACGAGCTCGCAAAGCAGCAAGAGCGTTTTCCTGAGTTCATGCCCGACGTCGAGTCGGTCACCGTGCTCGAACGGCGCCCCGATGCGATCGTCACGCGCTGGAAGACGCTGGTCGAAGAGGCGCCGATCGAATGGACGGAAGAGGATCGCTTCGACGACGAGCGGACGCGCATCGAGTACGAGTTGATCGAAGGCGATCTCGACACGTTCGAAGGCGTTTGGAGCTTCGAGGACGCCGGCGACGGGACGACGCGTGTCGTCCTCGGGATCGAATACGACTTCGGGGTCCCGACTCTGGCCGAGTTGATCGGACCGACGCTGGAACGCAAAGTCCGGGAGAACGGGGAGATGATGCTCGACGGACTCAAGCGTGAAGCGGAGACGGCTGCGACAATTGTCGCCGAATGATCGTGACCGAGCGAGCGGAACCTTTAATGCTCGACTAACGTTCAGCCACTCGTGACCTCTGAAAAACCCGACGACGGCTACGCCGACTTGCGAGTCGCGGCCAAGTCGCTCCTCGATGCAATTTTCGCTCCCGATCCCTTCGGTACGGTGGACGGCGGACGAATCGTCCGCGAACTGCACGTTGCCGTGCGGCATCTCGCCGAATCCGGGTCGAGCGAAAGCGAGATTCGGGTCGCACTCGCCGGCGCGATCCTAGGAAAGAGCCGGCGCTAAGGGCTGATAGCGCGCGATCGCGGTGCGCGCCAGCCCGAGGACGTCGTCGACGACGTCCGGCGGTTCGACGACGGTTGCCAGATCGCACCACGCGATCAATTGATGGACGGCCGCGCTCCGCGAAGGAAAATCGAAGCGCACCAAGCTGAAATCGTCGCCGTCCGGCTCGACGCTCGCGGTCCGCCAGTACGCGGTGATCTCGTCGAGCGACGCACTCGCGACCCGTACGGTCACGGGAAAGTAGGCGATCGTCGCGGCGTACTGCTGCGTGCTTTGCGACCAGTACGCATCCAGGTCGAAGTTCGCCGGCCGTTCGAAGCGCTCGCCGAGCAGCTCGGCGCTGACGATACGGTCGGCGCGAAAGCTGCGATACTCGGCGCCGCTGCGCGCGATCACGTACCAAATGCCGGATTTGGAGACGAGGCCGAGGGGATCGATCCGTCGCGAAGTGCGCTTCCCGGTGCGGTCGCGGTAGGCGATCTCGAGCCGCCGGTCGTCCCACACGCCGCGCCGGACGACCGAAAGGATCGCGGTCGGAACCTCGTCTTGCCCCCAACGCCGTTGATCGATCCGGATTCGCGCGCGTGCCTTTTCGGCGACGTGGCGCTGCCGTTCGGAAAGCCCCGCGGCAAGCTTTTCGCGCGCCCGCTTGAGGGGGGCCCCGAAGCCGAGGTCGGCGAGCGGATCGTTCCCGTCGACGTAAAGAGCCCGGATCTCGTCTTCGTCGAGCTCCGAGATCGCGCGCCGGTACCCTTCGACGAGGCAAATTCCGCCCCGGACGCCCCGGGTCGCGTAGATCGGGACGCCTGCGGCGCTCAGAGCGTCGACGTCCCGGAAGACGGTCCGCTCGGAGACTTCGAGCGCGGTCGCAAGCTCGCGCGCCGGCCGCGGGTTCTTCGCCTGCAGCAAGAGGACCATCTCGAGCAAACGAGACGAGCGCATGGTTTGACGATACTAGACAAACCTGACAGCAGATGTCAACTTTAGGCCGCTACCCTGGAGCCTACCTAGCTCTCTCCCGTTTAGGAGGTTCGTCCATGCAGACCGACGTCGCGGTCCAGGTTCGTGGGATCGACATTACGACGTACTTGATCAAGGACGCCGAGCGCGCCAAGAAATTCTACACCGACACCATGGGATTCAAGCTGACGATGGACTACGGCCCGAACGGCGGAGAGTTCACGTTCGGTGACAACACCACGTTCGGTCTGTGGAAGATGGACGACGGGTCGTGGTACCAGTGCCACGGCGCGATCTTCGCTGTCGACGACCTTCACAAAGCGGTCGAGTACTACAAGTCCCGCGGCGTGAAGATCATGGATCACATCGAGGACACGCCGGCGTGCTTCATGGCATTCGCCGAGGACAGCGAAGGGAACAACTTCATCCTGCACCAGCGCAAGGGCGGCCGGGGATGACGGCCGAGCGCGTCGGGCTTGGCG
>JAFAMS010000440.1 GCA_019233165.1 Vulcanimicrobiota bacterium
CGATTGCGACGACGTCTTGCAAACCCAGTCGGTCGACTTGCTCGTCGATCCCGAGCAGCGCGAGCGCGATCGCGAGATCGAACGCCGGGCCTTCCTTTCGAATATCTGCCGGGCTTAGACTGACGAGCAGCCGGCCCGCCGGGTACAGGAAGCCGCTATTGAAAATCGCGGCGCGAACCCGTTCGCGCGCTTCGCGGACGGCACGATCGGGGAGACCGATGATCGCGCAGCCCGGGAGCCCCGGCGCGCTGTCGGCTTCGACGCGCACGACGTAACCGTCGATGCCGAGCATCGCGGCCGAATGAGCCAACGCGAGCAACCTCGGCTTCCTCCGCCTCCCGTTCACGACGTCGGGCACTCGAACAAGGAGGGGCACCCTTTTCAACTAGGACTAAAGACCTATTGAACCTTAGGGCGACCGGTCCCATCGTCTTCACGTTGGCAGGGTACCGAACCGTCCATGGACCGCTTTTTGCGCGCACACCTACCCGGTGGCGCGGCGGCCGTCTTGCTCGCGTCGTCGCTTTTGCTTGCCGGTTGCGGTGGTGGTGGTGGAACGTCGAGCAGCGCGCTTCCGCCGACGACATCTAATCCGCCCGCAGCGCCCGGCGCCGAAACGCTCGTGATGCAGTGGGACGATCAACTCTTCACCGCGATCCGCGCCGACAAACCCGCTCCCACCGTCGTTGCGCGTTCGCTTGGCGTTCTCCACGAAGCGATGTACGAAGCGTGGACGGCGTACGATTCGACCGCGGTCGGCGAACAAGTCGGCAATGCGTTGCGCCGCCCTTCGTCTGAGGCGACGTACGCGAACAAAGCCAAGGCGATTAGCTACGCCGCGTATCGCGCCGCGGTCGATTTGTTTCCGGATTTCAAGTCGACGTTCGATGCGTTCATGCAATCGCTCAACTACGATCCGACCGACATCGGCACCGACATCTCGACGCCGCAAGGGATCGGAAACGTTGCGGCGGCGGCGATTCTGAACTACCGCCACCAAGACGGCTCGAATCAACAGAACGGTTACGCCGACACGACGGGCTACAAGACCGTCAATCCGCCGCTCGATCTCGTCGATCCGGGCGCGCCTTCGATCACGGCCGTCGATCCTTCACGCTGGCAGCCGCTGATCGTCTTCAATCCGAACGGCAGCGGGACGACGATCACGCAAAAATGGGCGACGCCGCAGTGGTATACCGTCAAGCCGTTCGCGCTGACCTCGGGTTCGCAATTCCGTCCGCCCCCCCCGCCGGCGTTCGGCAGCCCCGACTACATCGCGGCGGCGCAGGAGCTCATCAACTACAACGGATCGCTCACCGATTACCAGAAGGCGAGCGCCGCGTATTGGGCCGACGGACCGAACTCCGAGCTTCCGCCCGGCCACTGGTGTCTGTTCGGCAAGTTCATCTCGCAGCGCGACAACCACACGCTCGACGACGACGTCAAGATGATGTTCATCCTCGCGAACGCCGAATTCGACACGAGCATCGCCGTTTGGGATACCAAACGCGCCTACGACAGCTCGCGCCCGGTGACGGCGATTCGCCAGCTCTTCCAAGGCCAAACGGTCATGGGCTACGTCCCCGGCAAAGGGCCGCAGATGATCCCGGCTACGCAGTGGTGGCCGTACCAGCAGATGACCGTCGGAACGCCGCCGTTCGCCGAATACGTCTCGGGGCACAGCGGTTTCAGCGCAGCCGGCGCCGAGGTGCTCCGGCGCTGGACCGGGAGCGATACGCTCAACGCCACCTACACGATGATGGCCGGCACGTCGAAGATTAATCCCGGCGTCGATCCCGCGACGAACGTGAACATGAGCTGGGCGACGTTCACCGATGCCGCGAACGACGCTGCGATGTCGCGGCGCTACGGCGGGATCCACTTCTCGTTCGGCGACCTCGGCGGCCGCACGATCGGAACCTCCGTCGCGGACGTGGTTTGGAGCAAGGCCTACACGTACATCAACGGCACCGCCTCGGTCCCCGGCGGTCAAGCCGTGGTACGGCGGTACGCTACGATTCGGCACTGATGCTCACGTAATACATACCAACAGGTAGACATCCCGGGAACACGGCTGGGCGAGTTGAAAGGCTCAGCCGTGTTTTTTACTGTCCACATCGCCCACAGGCAAAAGATGCACCACTGTGGATAAGCGGCGTTTCGGCGAAGCGGAAATCCATGTGGACACCGCTGCCGTCCATGCCGGCAGGTTCGTGACCCCCGCCAACGCGAGCTCGTCGCCGCCGCTTTTCGCCGCCTCGTCGTACGCCTTTCGCGATCTCGATCAGATGGAAGAGATCTATGCCGAAACGACCGCGGGGGCGATTTACGGCCGCTACGGAGGGCCGAACACTCGCCATTTCGCCTCCGCGATCGCCGACCTCGAGGGCGCCGAAGCGGCAGTGGCGGCCGCTTCCGGGATGGCCGCGGTCGACGCCGCCTGGCGACCGCTCCTGCGGACCGGAGACCGGATCGTCGCGAGCACGGAGCTCTACGGCGGGACGTACGATCTTCTTGAGAAGGGCTATCGAGAACGGGGCGTCGAGGTCGTTCTTGTGGCACAGGGCGATCTGGGCGCCTTGGAGCGCGCCGTCCGCGAGGGGCCGTGCCGTGTCGTCCATGTCGAGACGCTCACGAACCCCCTCGTGCACGTCACCGATCTCGAGGCGGTGGGACGGCTCGCCCGCGAAGCCGGCGCCGTCTACACGGTCGACGCGACCTTCACGACGCCGATCCTGTGCCGCCCGCTCCGCCACGGCGCCGACCTTGTGATCCACAGCGTAGGAAAGTACATCGGCGGCCACGCCGACGTCGGGCTCGGGGTCGTCTCCGGAGACGCGGCCGCAATCGCCGAGGCGGAGCGGTCGATCGTCCGGCAGGGAGCGCCGGCCTCGCATTTCGACGCGTGGCTCGCGCTGCGCGGACTGCGGACGCTGGCGCTGCGCATGGCGCGTCACAGCGAGAACGCGCGCGCGATCGCGGCCTTCCTCGCATCGCGGCCCGAAGTCGCCGCGGTCCACCATCCCTCGTTGCCGACGCATCCCCAGCATGCATTGGCGCAACGCCTCTACCCGCAGGGAACCGGCGGAATGCTCGCTTTCGAGTTGCGCGGAGGCGCCCCCGCCGTCGATCGGCTGCTGCGCGAGTTGCGACGGGTCCAAATCGTCCACAGCCTCGGCGAGGTCGCCACGACGATCTCGTACAGCGTTCGCAGCTCACATCGGTTTCTTTCCGATGCGCAGCGCGCGGAGCTAGGCGCCGGCGACGGAACGTTGCGCCTCTCGTGCGGGATCGAGGACGCGCGCGACATCATCGCCGACCTCGAGCAAGCCCTGGCAAAAGCAGGGAGTAGCGTCCCTGTCTAACACACAATCAAGAATGAAAAACGTCTTGGCCGTCTCTCTTGCCGCGGCTTTCCTTGTCGTGGGCGCCGCCGGTTGCAGTAAATCCACGACGAGCTCGTCCGGAACGGCGAGTGAAAGCGCCGCCCCTGCCGGCGGCGGAGCGAAAACGATCGGCGTCTCGATTCAGAACCGTGAGGCGCAGTTCTACCAAGACATGGAGAACGGCATGAAGTCGGCCGCGAGCAAGTACGGCTACACGCTCAAGGTCGTCGATGCGAGCCGCGACAACGCCAAGCAACAGTCGCAAGTCGAGGACTTCATCTCCCAAAAGGTCGATGCGATCGTCCTGACGCCGTACGATTCGCAGGCAATCGGCAGCGCGATCGTCGAGGCGAACAAGGCGAACATCCCGGTCTTCACGGCCGACATCGCAAGCACGGCGAAAGAAGGCGACGTCGTCGCGCACATTGCGAGCGACAACGTACAGGGTGGCGCGCAGGCCGGGAAGCTGATGTGCGCGGGCCTCCCGAAAGGGACCGGCGCCGTCGCGATCATCGACGAACCGGAGGTTACGAGCGTTCAAGACCGCGTCAAAGGCTTCAAACAAGCCCTCGCGCAGAATTGCGCGAACGCGAAGATCGTCGCCGACATCAGCGGCGGCGGCGAGCGCGCAAAGGCGAGCTCGGTCATGGAAGACCTCCTGCAGTCGCACAAGGATCTCAAAGGCGTCTTCGGGATCAACGACGATTCCGCACTCGGCGCCGCAAAGGCGATTCAGGCGGCCGGGCTGAGCGGGAAGATCGTCGTCGTCGGCTACGATGCGACGCCCGAGGCGCAGACCGCGATCAAGAACGGTCAGATGTACGGCGACGCGATCCAGCATCCCGATCAGATCGGCTCGATCACGATCGAGACGATTCACGATTATTTCGGCGGAAAGACGCCGCCGAAGAAGATCGCCGTGGACGTCGGCCAGTTTACGAAGGCAGACGCGAAGTAGACGGCGGCGGCGTGGCGCCGATCCTGCGGATGAACGGGATCGTCAAAACGTTCCCGGGCGTTCGCGCGCTCGACGGCGTCCAGCTCGAAGTCGCGCCGGCCGAAGTCCACGCGCTCGTCGGCGAGAACGGCGCCGGAAAATCGACCCTCATGAAGATCCTCTCCGGCGCGCAACAAGCCGACGCCGGGACGATCGAGCTCGACGGCAAGACCGTGACGATCGACGGCCCGCGCACCGCCGAGCGCTTGGGGATCGGGATGATCTACCAGGAGTTCAATCTCGTCCCCGACCTGAACGCCGTCGACAACATCGTCCTCGGCGCCGAGCCGACGCGCGGGGTTTTCCTCGACGGTAAAGCCGCGCTCGCAAAAGCGACCGATGCGCTCGCCAAACTCGGCGTCGTGATCCCGCTCGACATCCCGACCCGGCGGCTCTCGGTCGCGCAGCAGCAGACGATCGAGATCTCCAAGGCGATCGCGCGACGCGCGCGGATCCTGGTCCTCGACGAGCCGACCGCGGCGCTGACCGAGCGCGAGATCGAGGCGCTCTTCGCGCTGATCCGCACCCTCAAGGCCGACGGCGTCGCCTTCGTCTACATCTCGCACCGCCTCGAAGAATTGCCGGCGATCGCGGACCGGGTAACGGTGATGCGCGACGGCCGGACCGTTGCGACGCGGCCGCTCGCGGAGATGCCGCGGGAGGAGATCATCCGGCTGATGGTCGGCCGGACGCTCGACACGCATTTTCCCGATCTGCCGGCGGTCCCCGCGGACGCTCCCGTCGTCCTCGAAGTTCGCGGGCTCGCGAGCCGTTTCGTTCGCGATGTCAGCTTTACCGTGCGCGCCGGCGAGATCGTCGGCCTGGGCGGACTCGTCGGCGCCGGGCGGACCGAGATCGTCCGCGCGATCGCCGGCGCCGACGTCCCCGACGCCGGCGAGATCTTCGTCGACGGAAAACGCGTGCGGATCGTCTCCCCGCACAGCGCGATCGAGGCGGGGATCGCACTCATCACCGAAGACCGCAAATCGCAAGGGCTGGTCTTGGGGATGAACGTTCGCGAGAACACGACGCTCGCACATCTCACCGACTTCGTCCAGCGCGATCAGCTGGTCGATCGCCGGCGCGAGATCGAAACGACGAGCCGCATGATCGCGGAGCTTCACATCCGCACGCCGTCGACCGAGCAGATCGTTCGCAACCTTTCCGGCGGTAACCAGCAGAAAGTCGTCCTCGCGAAGTGGCTGATCGGCGTCGCGAAGGTCTTTCTCTTCGACGAGCCGACCCGTGGGATCGACGTCGGTGCGAAAGCCGAGATTTACGGCCTCATGATCGAGCTGCTCAAGCGCGGAGCGGCGATCGTTATGGTCTCGAGCGAGCTCCCCGAGGCTTTGGGGATGGCGCACCGCATCTTCGTCGTCCGCGGCGGCCGGCTGCAAGCCGAGTTTTCGCACGCTGAAGCGACCCCGGACAAGGTTATCGCCGTCGCGACCGGAGCCGCGGCCTGATGGCGCAGGCCGAAGTCGAAGCCAAGCTCGCCGATCGGGCCGACGTCGCGCTGCAACGCGCGCGGCGCGCCGCGCTGCTGCGTTCCGGCGGTGCGCTCGTCGCGCTCCTGGTCGTCGTCGTCATCGTCGACTACCTCACGCATGGCGACTTTCTCACCGCGGGCAATATCACCAACGTCCTGCGTCAGATCACGTACAACACGATCCTGGCGGTCGGGCAGACGTTCGTCATCATCACCGCCGGGATCGATCTTTCCGTCGGCTCGCTCGTTGCGCTCGCCGGCGTCGTCTGCGCGCTGTTCGCAAACGCGGTCCCGCTGCACGGCGACCTCCTCTTGGTCGCGACGCTCGTCATCGCGCTCGCTCTGGGAGCGTTCGCCGGCTTCGTCAATGCGGTCCCGGTCGTCAAGCTCGGCTTGCCGCCCTTCATCACGACGCTCGCAATGATGCAGATTGCGCGCGGCTTCGCGTACATTTTCTCATCCGGTCGCCCCGTCGCGCTCTCCGACAATGCCGGCAACGCGTTCGCGAATACCGGGATCGGCTACGTGTTGAGCGGTCTGCTCGCGCCGCTCCGTCTTCCCGGGATTCCGATCGCCGTGATCTGGATGGCGATCGTCGTCGTCGTGTTCGCGGTCTTGCTTTCGCGGACGCGTTTCGGGCGCTATGTCTATGCGATCGGCGGCAACGAAGAGGCCGCGCGCCTCGCCGGCGTCTCGGTGGGGCTCGTGAAGACCGCCGTATACATGATCTCCGGCGCGCTCGCTGCGGTCGGAGGGATGCTGCTGATGGCGCGGTTCAGCTCGGGTTCGCCGCAAACGGGGACGGGGTTCGAGCTCAACGCGATCGCGGCAGTCGTCGTCGGCGGGACGAGCCTGATGGGCGGCCGGGGGACGGTCGTGGGGACGTTCTTCGGCGCGCTGTTGATCGGGGTCCTGAACAACGTCATGAACCTGATCGGAATCGAGTCCTACACGCAGCAGATCGTCTTAGGTGTGGTCATCGTCACGGCCGTCATCATCGACGAGCTGCGAAAACGGTATCTCGCCGCGCGCCGCTGAACCGTAGGAGGACGATGCGAACCGCGCCGCTCCTCGCGCTCCTCCTCGTCATCGGCCTGGCGGCTTCCGCGGGAGCGCAGTCGACGATCCCCACCGATCCCGAGCTCAACGGCTTTTGGAGCTCGACGATGCGCGGCTTCAACAACGACACGACCCCGCCGTTCAAGTTCGAGGAGACCGCAAACCTCACGCTCTTCCCGAACGGCAACGTCTTCCTCGAAGTGATCACGCGCCCGCTGAACAGCCGCAATTCGAGCACCTGGACTGCGAGCGGCGTGTACACGCTCCTCGCGCCAGGCCTGCTCGGGATCACGTTCAGCGGCGAGCTCGCGCGCCCGGCGGCGTGGAGTTACAAGATCTACAACGGCCGCCTAACCATCCGCGACGGCGCCGACGTAATGCGAACCTTCAACCGCACGCAAACGGCGGTGTATTAATCCCCCTCGGTGTCATCCCGAGCGTAGCAATGCGTAGCATTACGTAGTCGAGGGACCAGCGACCACCGCGCCGCGATCGTTCCGCGCGCGTCGATCACCGGGGCGAACCACCAGACCAGTTTCATT
>JAFAMS010000485.1 GCA_019233165.1 Vulcanimicrobiota bacterium
GATCCCATTCATCCGATCGATCAGGTCGGATTCTTGTGGGCCGGCTCGGGGATCGGTCAGCAAAGCGCCGCCGTCACGCCTTCGAAGGCCAACACGCAAGGTCTCGCCTACTTCATCCAGTACACCGGCGGGACGCTCGGCAACGGCTACAACAGCGGCTCGGGCTGGAGCTACGGCGCAACCGTCAACGTAGCCGGCAATGCGATCGCGTTCGAAGCGCAGCAGCGAAACGCGCTCACCTCGGATACGACGACGCCTATTACGGCATCGGAGCCTTGGAGCGGCGGAAGCAACGGTCCGCAGGCATCGGCGATCTTGCTGATCGATCCCGTCGCCGCAGCGTCGCCGACGCCCAGTCCCAGTCCGTCGCCGAGCCCGTCTCCGACGCCGTCGCCGACTCCCACACCGCTTCCCAGCACGAGCGTCGCTCCGCACGTTCAGACGTGGCTGTACTACGGGCTCAACGGAATCAACAGCACGATTCCGGCGTCGTATATGGCCTCAAAGGCTACGTTCGTCGAGACGGACGCGGCCGAAGGAACCGTCGCGCAGAATTTCAAGAACGCCGGCGGGAAATACGCGGTCAACTACAGCGATCCGACGCTGGTTCCGTATTGCAATCCGCCTTTCACGCAGCCTGCGGGTGCCTGTAACGGTCCGATCGGAAATCTTGGGCTTCCGGAGGCCGCATACTTGCACGCGCCCGACACGACGCGCTTATACCGCTACTCGTACTCGACGTATCAGGAGATTTTGAATCCGGGTTCGGCACAGGCGCAAGCCGGTTACAACACACTGACCGCTCAAAAACTCGGCCAGATCCCCAGCTTGGATTTCTTCTTCGCCGACGATTCGGGGGGACCGTACGACGGAAGCGATGGGACTCCGGCGAGCGGGCTGCTGTGGAACTTTGACCAGCACCACTCTCTCGAGTTTGCAGATGGGGCAGATTCGGCTTGGATCGCTGCGCGCGGTGCGATGCTCGCATCGGCCTTGCGCCCGGTGTTCGTCAACGGCCGCGATCCGTACTCGTGGCTCCCATCGTACGGGGGCGCCTACCTGCGCCTCGCGAACGTGGTTGGCCAGAACAACGAGGGGTGCTTCACGGCGGACGATTACGGAGTCGAAGCCGATCAATACAACCGCTGGAAGAACATGGCGAACTCGCTGCTCGCGATCACGGGGATGCAGCGTTATGCGGTCTGCATGATGATGGGGACCGTCACGCCCGCGAACCGGCTCTACGGGTACGCCTCGTGGCTGATAACCTACGATCCGGTGTACTCGCTGGCGGGCCAGGTCAACGCCGGACCCGACGGCTATGCGGTATTCCCGGAGTTCGACATCGTGCCGACCACGCCGAAGGCGACCGCGACCAGCGACGTTTCGGTTCTTCGCAGCGGAGGCGGAGCGTACGTGCGCGAGTTCGGGCAGTGCTACCAGAACGGTTCGCCGATCGGACCGTGTGCGGCGGTCGTGAACACCACCGGAGGGACGATCGCGATGCCGGCCCTCAGCGGAACGTACGCACACACGCTCAACCTCGATTCGAACGGGTCGTACACGGGTGGCCGGGCATGGTGGTCGACCGGCGTCCCGTCGTCGCTGAAGGCGACCACGGCGGCGATCGTCGCTCGCTAGACTTCCGGGCTGTGGGCCAAAAAAGAAGGACCCTCGACGCGTCGAGGGTCCTTCACCGTTTTATGATTCTTTGTTCTTAGTGGAGAAGGATGACGCCCGAAGTCGGGTTCAGGCCCGAAGGCACCGATCCCGAGAAGCTCGCTCTCCCGCCGCCCGAGGTGATGTCGCCGCCGCTGATCGCGAGCGAACGGCTGTAGCTGTTCGAGAGGGACGGCATCGACTGATACCACTGCGTCGACGTGTTCACCACCGCGGCGCATGGTCCGATCGGCGAGCCGTTCTGGTAACACTGCCCGAACTCGCGCGCGTAGACCGAGTTGCCCTTGTAGAGCACGGAGACGTCGGTCGTCGGCGAGACGGTCGGGTTGCGCGGCACGATCGCGTCCTCGGGCGCGAGGGTGCGCGGATCGCCGCTGTTGTTGTTCAGGTCCATGACGCGGCCCATCACCGAGTAATTCGGGTCGTACGTCATCCACCACGACGCCATGTTGTAGAGACGGAACGCTTGTCCGGTCGAGTACTCCGGATGGCAGACGGCAATCTTTCCGTACGACTGCGTCGCGAGCAAGCTGTTCGCATTCCGCGTCCAGCGGTTCGCGTAGTCGCCGTAGATTCCGACTGAGGGATCGGTCTCGCCCCAGCAATTCTCGAAGAGGAACCCCCAAGTATTCGAGAGCTGCATGTAGGCGCCGTTGTACGACGGTCCCCACGAGATGTAGTCGCGGCCGTTGAAGACGACCGGCTTGTACGAATGGTTGAACATCCCTATCTGCGCGTTCTGGAAGTTCGCGTCCGACGAGAACGTCGTGCCGTAGGGCGTGTTCGCCCACCCGTAGGTGAAGCTGCCGAGCTCTCCCCCCGACTGATCGGTGAAGAAGAGATCGATCGCGGGTTGCACGGCAACCTTCGCGGACGTAAAGGCCCACAAGGCGTTCTGCGCGTTCGAGTTGCCGATGTCGAGCGCTTCCTGGTACTGGCAGCAGCCGCCCGACGAATTGCGATAGACGCGATTTCCCGACGAATCGTGCGCGTATCCGTATTCGCTCGTCATCAACTTGCCGAGATCGTCGCCGCAGGGCGGCGCACCCCAGTAGTAGCCGGGGCAATACGATTGAGCGGATCCGTCGACGTAGACGACGGCCTTTTTCCCGCCGGCGTTCTTGAAGTCGGCGGCGAAATGCTCCGTGACCTTGTCGTCTCCGGTCTCGATGTAGTCGGCGTTCGCCGCCATCGTCGAGCCGGAGATGTTCGCGTTGTCCCCGTTGAGCCCGTAGTACGCCCAGACTTGGACGTGATTAGGGGCGTTCGGCGCGGGAGTCGGTGTCGGTCCGCCACCGCCGCCGCCTCCACCGCTGCTCCCCGACGGATTAATCAGAATGAGCGCGTTGACTTGGGCGCTGTTCTCACCGCCGGACCAGGGCTCGCTGCCGCTGATCGAGCCGGACCCCGACGTCAACGTGTTGCGGACCTGTGCTTCCCAAGCGATCGCGTTTCCGGCCGTGTTGACGGTCGAGCCCCAACTCCATCCGCTTGCAGACGCGTACCCGCTTCCGAGATTTCCGCCGGTGTACTGCGCGAAGTAGGAGAGCGCGAGCTCGCCGCTGTTCGCCGGGGATGCGGAAGCGGTCGTGCTCCCGAAGCCGCGGGAGAGGTTAAAAAACTGCGCTTGGTCGATCGGTGAGCTGGAGTTCGCGCCGGCGATCTCGGTCAGATTTACGCCGAGCGCGACCGGCGATCCGGCGGTGAACGTGTAGCTGTTCGCTTCACCCGATTGAACGACGTGCCAATAGAACGCCATTCCGACGTAATTCACGCCTTGATCGATCCGCGCGATGTAGTTCCAGCCGGCGGGACCATGTAAGCTCGACTCGGTCCCGTCGTTCTGAATGAACGCGGCGACGATGAGGTTTCCCGGAGTGGGGGCGGAACGCAGCGACGCGTTGATCGAGGTCGCCGGCCCGGAGCCGACGTTGTTGATCTGAACGGTCGTCAACGACGTCCCCGATGGAAGCGACATCGTCGAAACGTCGGACGACGACGGGCCGTGCGATTGGGGCACCGGCGGAAGCGCGCTTCCGGATCCGCCGTGGCACGCGGCTAGTGCGAGCGTCAACAATGCGACGCTCACGAGCGTTCTATAAGAGGACATATTCCTCCACAAAAAAGGGGGGCGACTCCGGTATGATAGTGAGCGGCCCCCCATCTGTCATTGGGCCTTTCGGGTGGAGAAATCGAACGCTCGCCGAGGCGCACAAGCGCCGAGCGAGCCCCGGTGCGCTAAACCTCCGTTAAGTTGGTGTCAATGTTGTGCGCGTCGCCAGCGTGGGGAGACGTTCCAGGGGCGGCGCGTCCAAATTGCGAGGGCTGTCCGCCGCAGGCGTTGCGGCCAGACGGGAGCGATGCAGGCAAATGCGAGCGCCGCCGCTGCAAACGGCGTCGGTCGAGCGGCGAGACTCTTGCGAAGCGTCGCGCGAGCAGCTTTATAGTCGCCGCTGAGCAATTCTCCTTTCGCGAGCTCGATCAATTTTCGCGGGCGTTTTGCCGCAAACACCTCGCACGCGCCCAGCGGATAGCGTTCGGGCGCCGCGTGAATGAGCTCGTCGACGCTGAGGTCGCCGCGCCGCATCTCGATCTCACGCGCAGAGAGCCCGTTGTCGTGCGAGCGATAGAGGACGAGCGGTTCGTCGACGGCGATCGGGGTCGCGAGATGGAAAAGTCGCAGCCCGAAGTCGTAGTCCTCGCAGTAGCGTAGGCGCTCGTCGAAGCCGCCGATCCGTTCGAGCAGCGAACGCCGAACGAGCATCGTCGACGGCTGCAAGTAGTTCGCGACGCAGAGCGCCCTTGCGGCGTCGGGTTGTCGCAGCCGCACGGCGCCTCCGCTCAGCGCTTGGCGGGGGATCGTCTGGTAGGAGCTGTGCACCTCCAAAGCTGTCGTCGTCCATTCGGCGCCGTCCCGCGTCACGAGGAAATCGCAGATGACCGCGTCGGCGTCGGAGCATTGCTCGCAAGCCGCGAATTGTCGCTCGAGCTTGTGGGGTTTCCAGCGATCGTCCGAATCGAGGAATGCGATCCACGGTTGCGAAGCGGCGCGGAAGCCCGTGTTCCTGGCGGCACCTGCGCCACCGTTGGGACGGCGCACGTACCGGGCTTGATATTCGGAAACGACGTGTTCCAACGGAGGCTCCGAACCGTCGTCGACGACGAGAACCTCCGAAGGAGCCCGCGTTTGCGCAAACACGCTGTCGAGCGCTTGACGGAGAAGATGGGGTCTTCCGTAGGCCGGGATGACAACGCTTACGGGTAGCGTTTCGCTCACGAGCAAACCTCATCGTAGATGGCTTCGACCGTCTCTACCCAGCGGTCGAGCGAGTGTTTGCGAACGATCGAGTCCGCAGGGCTTCGTGCGCTCCCTAATGACCGTCGAATCGCGGATGCAAACGCCCGGGGATCGTCCGCGTCGACCGATGTGATCGTCGGGATCGTCGCAGCGGCTTCCCTGAGCGGCGCGATAGCGCTCGTTACTGCCGGCAGACCCGTGGCGGAGGCTTCAAGCAGTGTATACGGCATACCCTCGGCTCGACTCGGCATTGCAAGCGCATCGCTCGCCCAGTACACGGAGCGAACGTCGTCGACGCGCCGGACGCTTACGACTCTCCTTCCCTGCAGGTCTTGCAGCGCGCCGTCGTCGGCGCCGACGGCAACCAGAATTGCCTCAGGGATGTCGCGCATCGCCGCTACGAGGCGATCCGTACCTTTAATGATGGGATCTCTCCCGAAGAAGGCGACCACGGGGGCATCGCTCGGAATCCCAAAGCTTGCGCGCGCCTCGGCGCGCTCGCTGGCGGTCGGCGGACGGAAGTGGTGCTCGTCGATCGCGTTCGGCACGACGACCACCTTGCGAGCGGGCGCTCCTACGGTCTTGATCTGGTCCGCGACTGCTCCCGAAACGACGAGGATTCGCCGCGCTCGCGCTCCGGCGAGCCGAAAGCGTAGCCAAGCGCCCACGCGGTTGCGAAGGGTTTGCGGACGGTGGTCGCCCGAGTGGATGTGCCACAGAATCGTCGTCCGGGTCCGCCACTCGGCTAATGTGACGGGCAACAGCCAACCGTAAAAGTGCAGGTGCAGCAGATCTGCTCCGAGCGTTCGAACGGCGCGGCGAGCGCCCTCATCCCCGTCGACGACGAGAAGCTCGATTCCGCTCGCGAGCGCATCGTCGTGCCAGACGGCATCCGGGATGCGAGGCACGACCAGAAAGAATTCGTCGCCGCGGGCGCGCCGCGAGCGAGCAAGAGCTGCGATCGCGGGGATGAAGCTCCCCGCGAGCGAGTTGTGGAAATCCGCCGCGTGCACGATCCTCATAGCGTCCCGATCGCCGTCGCATAGCCGGCCATGATTTGCGAGCGGTCGTACTCGGC
Source organism: Vulcanimicrobiota bacterium (assembly GCA_019233165.1). Classification (GTDB taxonomy): domain Bacteria; phylum Vulcanimicrobiota; class Vulcanimicrobiia; order Vulcanimicrobiales; family Vulcanimicrobiaceae; genus JAFAMS01. Next base: position 6,057 of record JAFAMS010000485.1, read on the forward strand.
GCGGACGAACCGTTTCCCGCCTTCGCCGAATGCGCGCCGGCGCACGGCATCGTCCCGAAGTTCGACGATCGCGTCGGCGAGCGCGCGAGCGTTCCCCGGCTCGACGGCGATCCCGGCGGACGCCCTAGCGAGGAGCCGCGCCGCCTCGCCGCCGGCGCTCAGCACAATCGGACAGCCCACCGCCATCGCGTCGAACATCTTCGTCGGGAGGCTATCGGCGAGCGCCGGTTTGAGTGGTACGACGCAGGCGTCCGCTTGCGCGAGCACGCCGAAGGCTTCGGCGCGTGGAAGGACGCCAAGGAATTCGAGATTGCGTAGGCCTTCGTCGCGCGCACGCCGTCCAAGACGCTCCGCCTCCGCTCCTCCTCCAATCATCACGAAACGAACGTCGCGCCGGTCGCGTAAGAGCTGAGCCGCATCGACCACGACGTCCAAACCGGTCGCAAGGCCCATGTTCCCCACGTACGCGACGACGAACTCGTCGCCGGCGCGTCGAAAGCTCGCCGGAAGGCTCGGCACGACTTCATCGAATCCGTTCGGGCGAACGGCGATCTTCTC
>JAFAMS010000069.1 GCA_019233165.1 Vulcanimicrobiota bacterium
TTTTCGTCCCGCCCTTCCCCGGCGTAACGCCGCCGACGAGGTTCGTCCCGTACGCGGCGATCCGGCCGGCGTGAAAGGCGCCCTCGCGCCCGGTGATCCCCTGCACGATGACGCGCGAGTTCTTGTCGAGCCAAATCGACACTACGCTGCCCCTTTCGCAAGCGCGACCGCTTTCGCAGCGCCCTCGTCCATCGTTTCCACCGATGCGATACCGGCCTTGCTCAAGATCGCGCGGCCTTCTTTCTCGTTCGTCCCGGTCAAGCGCACGACGAGCGGCACCTTGCGGAGCGAGCCCCCGGAGAGCGCCTCGACGATCCCGCTCGCGACCTGATCGGCGCGCGTGATCCCACCGAAGATGTTGATGAACATTGCTCTCACTTTCGGTTCGCTCACGATGAGCTCGTAACACTTGCGAACGCGCTCGGCTTGCGCGCCGCCTCCGACGTCCAGAAAGTTTGCGGCTTTTCCGCCCGCGTTGCGGATCGCATCCATCGTGCCCATCCCGAGGCCGGCGCCGTTCGCCATTACGCCGATGTCGCCATCGAGCCGCGCGTAGTTCGAACGCCCGAGTCCGATCTCGACGGCTTTCGCTTCGTCCTCGTTTTCAGGCGAATCGCTCGCCCACGCGAGCAGCTCGGGGTGCTTGTAGAGCGCGTTGTCGTCGAGATCGACTTTTGCGTCCGAAGCGATGACACGGCCGTCTTTGGTGAGAACGAGCGGGTTGATCTCGACCAAGTTGGCGCCGTACTCGAAAAACAGCCGATACATCGCCGCCGCGATCTTCGGCCACTCCTTGCCATAGCCGGCGGGCAGCTTCGCGGCATAAAACAAGCGGCGCGCTTCGAAGGGCTGAAAGCCGATCGCGGGGTCGACCCAGTACTTCGCGATTGCGGCCGGATGCGATTCGGCGACCTCCTCGATGTCCATCCCACCTTGGGCGGTGACGATGAAGACCGGCTTCTTCGCCGTCCGGTCGATCGTGATCGACGCGTACGCCTCGTGCGCGATCGCGACTTTCTCCTCGACGAGCAGGGACTTCACGAGCTCGCCTTGCGGATTCTGAATCCCGCGCAGCGTCATCCCGATCAAGTCGCCGGCGATTTTCTTCCCCTCGTCGGCGCTCTCGGCGAACTTTATTCCGCCCGCCTTGCCGCGACCGCCCATCTGAACTTGTGCCTTGAGGACCCACGCGCCGGGATTGGCGGCGATAAACGCGCCGACGGCCTTCGCTTCGCTCGCGTGCTCGCCGCGCGGCACCGGGATCCCGACCCGCCGGAAGAGCTCTTTCCCCTGATATTCCATTAGCTTCATCGTGCGGCCGCCTTTTGACGCCTCATGAAAGGCGACCTCGGGGTACAAGCGCGTTATGGCGGCTCGTACCAAGACCGAAACGGAGGATGCGCAGGAACGGACGCTCCCGCCCGTGCGCGTCGTCTACGAGACGATCCGGATCTCCGGCGAAGGCGAACTGCGCAGGACTCCGCTCGCCCTCGGATTCTCAGCGCTCGCAGCCGGTTTCTCGATGGGCTGCTCGCTGATTTTCACCGGACTGCTCCGCGCGCATCTTCCCGACGCGCCTTGGCGGGCCGCGATCGAGAACCTGGGCTATACGAGCGGGTTCTTGATCGTCATACTCGGCCGGCAGCAACTGTTCACGGAAAACACGCTTACGCCGATCCTGCCGCTCTTGAGCCGGCCGTCTTTTCGCACTGCGTGGCGCGTCGCGCGCTTATGGGCGATCGTGCTCGCGTTCAACGTCGTCGGGTGCGCGCTCGTTGCCTACGTCGTCGCTCACGCATCGGCGTTCGAGCAACCGGCTCGCGACGCTTTCGCGGCGATCTCGCGTGCGGCGGTGACGGGGTCTTTCGCAGCAGTCTTTTGGCGCGCCGTCTTTGCCGGCTGGCTGATCGCGACGATGGTATGGCTTCTCCCCGCGGCCGAAGGTGGCGGATCGGTCGCCCTCATCATCTTCGTCACCTACATCGTAGGCTTGGGCCACTTCTCTCACATCATCGCCGGCTCCGTCGACGTGCTCTACGGCGTTTTTGCGGGCAGCACGACCGGTCTGCAGTTCTTGACGTCGTTCTTCGTCCCGACGTTGCTCGGAAACGTCACCGGCGGCGTTATCCTCGTCTCCCTGCTCGCCTTCGGACAAGTCCAGCCGGATAAGGGGAACGCGGTCCTCTAAGCGACGAACCTGAGCGGATGAAAGGACCCGCGACGCTTGCGGTCCTGCTCCTTTTCGCCGCACCTGCGAGCGCGCAGACTGCCGGTGGCCCGGCGGTGCTGCGTCACCTGGCGTACGACGTGCGTTCGAGCTCGACGTTGCGCAAAGACGAACGCCAGTCGGGGCTCTCGTACGTAAACGTGGCTACGCATCAAGTCGTCGGCACGCCGAGCGGCGGCAACTTCGACTCGGCGCAGCACAGCGAGCGCAACGCCGGCCGGCTCGACATCGAGATCGTTGCAGCGACGCGCGACGGCGGGCTCGTCGCAGACGTGACGCTGACCGGAACGACGACGAGCCTCGGGAAGACGCGGATCTCGATCATGAGCGACGGACGCCTCGGCTACGATCCCTCGCTCGAGCTCCCGCCGGAGCTGCGCTACGTCCTTCCGTTTCTCGGGCGTGGCGTGATCGCGGGCCACGCGGTGGGCGACAGTTGGAAAATCCCGCTCGAAGGCCGGAACGTGCGCGGCGAAGATGCGTTTCGAATCCTCAGCGATGCGGGGAACGATCGCGTCAACGTCGAGCTCGTCACGACGATGCATACCTCCGGGACGCGGCTTCTCGACGAGTCGAGCC
>JAFAMS010000270.1 GCA_019233165.1 Vulcanimicrobiota bacterium
TGTCGCCGGTCGAGAGATACGCAGCGGGAACCCCGTCGCGAAGGCGTTCCACCTCGTCCCGAACGAGCGAAACGTAGCCGGGCGGATGGACCAGTGTGAGTTCGTCACGCGCGGCGTCCCGCGCTTCCCGGCGATCGTCGAGCAAGCCGGCGCGCTCGAGATGCACGAGCAGCGAGCGCAAACGCGCCGGCGACTCCGGATGGGCGATCCCTTCGAGGTGGGCGCTGCAGCGCTCGTCGCCGACGACGAGCACGCCGTCAGCTCGTCTTCTTCGCCGCCGGTTTCGGGCAGCGAAGATCCGCCGACTCTTTCTTCACCTGCGCGTACGCCTGCGTCCCCGGTTTCAAGTACGGGATGAAGCGGTCGTAGGCGCTCTTCGCCTGCGGACACATCCCTTGCTTGTCGTACGACTGCGCCAGGAGATAGATCACGCTCGGATCCTGCTTGACGTAGTCCGCGCCGTTTTTCTCGATCGCCTCGAAAATCTGCTGCGCCTCTTTGTAATTGCGCAAGTTGAGGTCGGTCTGGCCGACCATTTTGAGGGCGTCGGGCGCATGCGTGAGGTCGTAGGCGTGACGGAAGGCGTCGTGCGCGTCGCGCCAATTGTTCTGCGAGCCGTAGACGCTTCCGAGCACGGTCCAGCCGCGCGGATCGTTCGGAGAGATCTCGGTGAGCCGCTTGAGGTAATCGATCGCTTTGGGGAAGTCTTTTTTGTCGGCGTAATAGGTGCCCAAGCGCGCGAGCGCTTCCCGATTGTCGCGGTTCGGACCGAGCCCCGTCTGCCACTCGGTCTCGGCGCCGGTAAGATCGTTCTTCGATGCCAAGTAGTCGCCGTACGCAACGTGCGTCGCGGTGACCGCCGGGTATTGTGCGATCGCCGACTTGTAGGTCGCGACCGCCTGGTCGTCCATCTTCTCGGTCGCGAACAGCCGCGCTTCCTCGAGCAGGATCGCCGCCTTGCCGTCGTTGTCGGGGATGAGGGTCCGAAGCTTTTCGTACGTTGTATCGGCGTCTTTGACGTTGTGCTGCTGCGCGAGAATTTGCGCTTTGCCGAAAAGGGCGTCCTGACTGCTCGGGTCGATCGTGAGCGCGCGGTCGTAGAGCGACGAAGCGAGGGCGATCGCGTTCTGCTTCAGATACGTGTTCGCTTCCAGCAGCACGGGCCCGGGATCTTTGGGGTCGAGCTTCGCCGCCAGCTCGAACTCGGCACGAGCGTCGTCGTATTTCTGCTCGGTCGCGAGGACCTGTCCGTACGTCGTATACGCGGTCTTGTTGTCTTTGTTGAACGTGACGGCGCGCTTGGCGATCCGCTCGGCGTCGGCGAGACGTCCCTGGCGAACGTAGAGGTCGGCGAGCGAGCCGAGGACCGCGATGTTCGTCGGCTCGAGGTTCGAGGCTTGTTCCAGATCGGCGGTCGCCTGCGGAATACGGCCGAGCTGCATGTTCGAGTAGCCGGAGAAATAGTAGACTTGCCCCGTCTTGACGCCCAGCTGCATGAGCTTCTGCGACGTTCCGAGCGCGAGATCCGGACGGCCGGTCTGCAGGTAGTAGCCGGTGATCTGGGTGAGCGCTTCCCGATCGTCGGGGGTCGTTTTGAGCCGGGCCTGCAGCCGCGGGATCGCGACGTCCGGCGGCTCCGGCGTCGCGACCGGCGAGGCTTCGGCCGACGGGGACGAGGTCGCGGCGGGCGACTTCGACGCAGCCGACGCACGCGAGCCCGCACCGCCGAAGATCGCGGCCGCGAAGGCACAAGTGAAGAACAGCGCGAGCGCGCCTTTCAAAATACGGGTCACAATTGCTCCAGGATCTCTCGTGCCGCCGCGCTACGCGTGAGCCTTCTCAGCCTCGACTCGCTTGGTCAACTCGGGGACGATTTGAAAGAGGTCGCCGACAACGAGCAGATCGGCGAAGTCGGCGATCGGTACGTTCGCATCTTTGTTGATCGCGACGATCGTTCCAGCCGTGCGCATGCCGACCTTGTGCTGAATCGCTCCCGAGATTCCGACGGCGATATACAAGGAAGGGCTGATCGTCTTCCCCGTTTGACCGACTTGATGGGAGTGCGGGATCCAGCCGGCGTCCACCGCTGCCCGCGAAGCGCCGACCGCTCCGCCGAGCGCCTCGGCGAGCGGCTTGAGGTGCGTCGTAAATGGCTCGGGACCGCCGAGCCCGCGGCCGCCCGAGACCACGATCGAAGCCTCCTCGACGCCGAGCTCGGGGGCAGCCTCCTCGATCTCGCTCCCGATCTTCATCGCATAATTCTTACCGGCCGGCAGCGCGATCGTTTCGACCGTCGCGGTCGGGCTCGCCGC
>JAFAMS010000309.1 GCA_019233165.1 Vulcanimicrobiota bacterium
TCTTCGGTGCGTTCATCCCCGAAGCGTATGGCGGCGCGGGGCTCAACATCGGCACCTACGCGGCGATCGTCGAAGAGATCTCGCGCGCGTGGATGTCGGTGACCGGCGTTCTGAACAGCCACCTGATCATGTGCTACGACATCCTCACCGGCGGGACGGAAGAGCAGAAACGCGCGTGGCTTCCGGCGTTGTGCGAAGGACGCAAGCGCGGCGGGATCATGCTCAGCGAACCCGATGCCGGGAGCGATCTGCAAGCGATCCGCACGACCGCGACGCGCGACGGCGATGCGTACGTCTTGCGCGGGACGAAGATGTGGGTGACGAACGGCCGGACCGGCAACACGTTCCTGGTGCTGGCGAAGACCGATCCGAAAGCGTCGCCGCGACATACCGGGATCAGTCTTTTTATCGTCGAGAAGGGATACGGGCCGGGATTTACGGTCAGTCGCGATATCCCAAAACTAGGGTATCGCGGGCTCGACACGTGCGAGGTCGTCTTCGACGACTACCGCGTCCCGGCGAAGAATCTGCTCGGCGAGCGCGAGGGGCTCGGGTTCAAGCAGATCATGAGCGGGCTCGAGCTCGGCCGGATCAATATCGCCGCACGCGGCGTCGGGATCGCACAAGCCGCGCTCGACGAAGCGGTCAAGTACGCGCAGGTCCGCGAGACGTTCGGGAAGCCGATTTGGCAGCATCAAGCGATCCAGCTCAAGCTCGCCGAGATGGTCACCGCGGTCAGCGCAGCGCGACTCCTCACCTACGCGGCCGCCGAGAAAAAAGACAAAGGCGAACGCTGCGACATGGAAGCCGGGATGGCAAAGCTGTTTGCAACGGAGACGGCGATGACGTGCTCGCTCGAGTCGATGCGAATCCACGGCGGCTACGGTTACACGAAAGAGTTCGACGTCGAACGCCTCTTCCGCGACGTCCCGCTCCTCATCATCGGCGAAGGCACGAACGAGATCCAAAAAACGATCATCGCCAAACAGCTCATCGAGCGCGCGCGGGGGTAGTAGCGGTGTCATCCCGAGCGTAGCAATGCGCAGCATGCGTAGTCGAGGGACCCGCCGACAATCGCGCCACTCGCGATCCGCACGCCGGCATTTAAGGGGCGAGCCGCCACACCACTTCCATTGCCGCGGGCCGCGATTGTTGCTCGAGTGGCATGATGCTCGCCCGTCCCTCGACTCCGCGCCTGCGGCGCTACGCTCGGGATGACACCCTGGGGCGGCGCGACGCTCTTATGACACCGGGGATGGCGCGACGCTCGTGTGACACCGCTTGGGGCGCCACATCACACCGTAGCCTCCGGGGGTTGACGGGGAGCTGCGACAGAGGTAACATGGGGCATTCCCTTAGTCAAGTGACTAAATCAACAGACTAAGACCCCTCTTACCGGAGGCCACCTCACATGGCAGGAGTTCAGACCGCCCCCGAGACCTCGAAGCGCACCCCGGACCCCGACAAGCTCAACGCTTTCATTGGAAAGGCGCTCACCGACATGGGTGCCGCCGCCAGCGCAGCCCTCGTCGTCATCGGCGACAAGCTCGGGCTCTATCGCGAGCTCGGCAAAGGCGAGCCGCTCACGGCGAGCGAGCTCGCGTCCCGAACGAACAGCAACGAACGGTATGTCCGCGAGTGGCTTTCGAATCAAGCCGCCGGCGGCTACGTCGAATATGATCCCGCGACGCAGAAATTCTCGCTCCCGCCCGAGCAGGCGTTCATGCTCGCGGACGAGTCGAGCCCGCTGTATCTCCACGGTTTCTTTCAGATCTTGCAAGCGATGATGGCGGCGGGGCCGCAGATCTCCGAACGCTTCCGCACCGGGAAGGGCTTCGGCTGGCACGAGCACGACGTGCGGCTCTTCGAAGGCACCGAACGGTTCTTCCGTCCCGGCTATAACGCGAACCTGATCGCGTCGTGGATCCCGTCGCTCGACGGCGTCGAAGCGAAGCTGCGCTCGGGCGTCAGCGTCGCCGACGTCGGCTGTGGCCTCGGCGCTTCGACGATCATCATGGCCGAAGCGTATCCGAAGTCGCGGTTCGTCGGCTTCGATTACCACGCCGGCTCGATCGAAAAGGCGCGCGAGCGCGCCAAAGTCGCCGGCGTCCAAGATCGCGTCACGTTTGAAGTCGCGAAGGCCAAGGATTTCCCGGGCAAGGATTACGAGCTCGTCGCGTTCTTCGACTGCCTGCACGACATGGGCGATCCGGTCGGCGCTGCCAAGCACATCCGTGAATCGCTGGCGAAAGACGGGACGTGGCTCCTCGTCGAGCCGTTCGCGAACGATCGCCTCGAAGACAACCTCAACCCGATCGGCCGGATCTTCTACGCGGCCTCGACGATGCTGTGCACACCCTCGTCGCTCTCGCAAGAAGTCGGACTCGCG
>JAFAMS010000374.1 GCA_019233165.1 Vulcanimicrobiota bacterium
GGCCTCTCGACCGCGGGTGGCGCTCCCGCCGGGTCGTTCGGCGCGACGTCGGCAGGGTCGAACAATGCGATTCTCCCCGTCGCGGCCGGTGCGATCGCAATCGGAGCGCTCGCGGCCGCAAGCCACGGTGGCGGCTCCGCCCCGATCATCACGCCGCCACCCTCGCCGTCGCCGACGGTCGCGCCGACGGCGACGCCGGCACCGGCGTACGGTCCCGTGGTTCTGACGCCCAGCTTCGTCGCGCTCACGGTCGGGCAGTCGAAGACCGTGACCGCGTCGCAGAGCGGAAACACAACGAATACGTTCACGGTCGGCGCGCCCGTCGTTTGTCCGGGGACCGGGAACGGTACGGTCGTTCAAACCGCGCCGGGGACATTCCAAGTGACCTCGACGGCGACGTCGTCGGGGCGTACCTGCACCGTGCAAGTCAATGGTCTCGGCGGGCAATTCACGACCCTCGGCATGACGCTGTAAACCACGCATACAGAAGGGCTTCCGCGGGTACGCATCCTCACAAGAGGTACCGCAAAGGAGCGATGCATGGCGCCACGCCGCAAACGTACATCCAAGAAAAAGGCGACCGGACGCAAGAAGACCACCCGCAAAAAGACCACCGGCCGGAAGTCCTCGGGGCCACGGAAGAAGACCGGCGGCCGCAAGAAGACGAGCGGAAAGAAGGCCGGCCGCAAAAAGTCGACCCGCAAATACTCTCCGCGCTCGAGCGAGTTCGTCAGGGAAGAAATGGAAGAGTTCAAAGAAGGAAAACTCCGCTCCGGACGCTCCGGCCGAAAGGTCACGAATCCGCGCCAGGCGGTCGCGATCGGTCTCTCGGAGGCGAGGCGCGCCGGCGAAAAAGTCCCCGAAAACTCGAACGAATGAGCATCGACCGCCGAGGAAACCTCGGCGGCCTTGTTTTATGGTAACGGGATGCTGGAGACGCCGCTCGCGCGACTCCTCGAAGTCACCCGCGACATCCTCGAAGCCGACGATCTAGACCGAGGTCTGCTTTCGATTGCCTCGGCGGTTTGCGACCTCTTTCGCTTCAAGTACGTTACGATCGTTGCGGCGGAGGATTCGTCGGCCCCGATGCAGCGGCGCGTCATGATCGGCTGGCCCGAAGATTTGATCCGCGAGCGAATCGGCGAACGCGTCGGGCGCGACGAGATTCGGGCCGTCCTCAAGTCCGAATTCGAAGTCTTCGAGTCGTGTTATTTCATCCCGGCCGAGAGCGAAGCGCAGTGGTCCCGGAGCATCTACACCGGGGACCAGCCGATCGATGCGCCGCGCGCCGCGCCGGACCGGTGGCACGAGCGCGATTCGCTCACCCTCGTTCTTCGCGACAGGATCGGCGGGATGCTCGGCTACATGTCCGTCGACGGTCCGCTCGACGGTGCGATCCCTTCTCGCGAGCCGCTTCGGTCGATGCAGCTCTTCGTGAACCTCGTCGGCCTCGCGCTCGCAAACGCGCGCGCGCACGCCGCCGAAGTCGAGCGACGCCGGCTGCTCGAGGCGAGCCACGCGCAACTGCGCTACGAAGCGACGCACGACGGGCTTACGCGACTCCCCAACCGGCAGCTTTTCTCGGAGGAGCTGGAAGAATCTCTGCGCCGCGCCGGTCAGGAGGATCGGCTCAGCGCCGTGCTTTTCGTCGATCTCGACGAGTTCAAGACGATTAACGACACGCTCGGCCATCTTGCGGGCGATCGCGTTTTGCTCGCAGTCGGCGAGCGTTTGCGCGCCGCGACCGACGGGCGCGACGTCGTCGCTCGGCTCGGCGGCGACGAGTTCGCAGTTCTCTTGCGCGAGCGCCGCGATCTCGGCGCCGTTCAGGAAGTCGTCGACAAGATTCTGAATTCGGTGATTCAACCGATCGAGCACGAAGGCGGGAAAGTCTTTGCGTCCGCGAGCGTCGGGATCGCGGCGATCGAGCCGCGGCACGGGACGATCTCCGACGTCCTGCGGGAGGCCGACACCGCGATGTACGCCGCCAAGACGAGCGGACGGGCGAAGTATGCGATCTTCGACGCAGAGATGCACTCGCAATCGGCGCGCCGGCTCTCGCTGATCTCGGGGCTCCGCGAAGCGATCGACGAGCGCCAGTTCACCCTTCAATACCAACCGATCGTCGGACTCGACGATCGCCGCGTCGTCGGGGTCGAGGCGCTCGTTCGGTGGCATCATCCGCGGCTCGGACGGATCGAGCCGGGCGAATTCATCCCGCTGGCGGAGGACGTCGGGATCGTCGTCCCGATCGGGCGTCTCGTCCTCGACGAAGCCTGCCGGAGGTTCGCGGCTTGGAAGCCCCTGCGCCGAGCCGCGCCGATAGCGCTGCACGTGAACCTCGCCGTCCAAGAGATCTTGCAGCCCGACATCGTCGCCTTCATCGAGCGCATACTCGCCAAGCACGCGCTCGAGCCGTCCGAGCTGACGCTCGAGATCACCGAACACGCGATCCTGCGAAGCAGCAATTACGCCGACGCCGCGCTCGTCGGGCTCCGCAGACTCGGTACCCGGCTCTGCATCGACGACTTCGGAACCGGATACTCGTCGCTGCGCTACCTGCAAGAATTTCCGATCGACGCCCTCAAGATCGACCGCTCGTTCATTCATGGGCCGCGCGGCGGACTCGGGAGCGAGCCGATCGTCAAGCTGCTCGCGCAACTGGCGGCGTCGTACGAGGTCGACGTCATCGCCGAAGGCATCGAGCACGCTCGGCAATCGGAAGCGCTGCTGCGGATCGGCTGCCGGCTAGGGCAGGGCTACCTCTTCGCGGAGCCCCTCGATGCCGACGCGATGACGGAACGGCTCGTCGATCGTCCGAACGGCGAGGCGGCTATGCCGCCTGCGCCGGAGCGAACTCGAGCTCGAGCTGTTCCTCCGCGATGATCTCCGCTTCGATCAAGCACGCATCGCAGCGCATGAAGAGTCCGACGAGCGCTTCCGTCGCCTCTCCGTGTACCCCCAGACAGTCCGGACACTGGTAAACCGTCATCAGACACCTCCGTCCGTTACCATCGTGGGACAGCAAACTGCCAACTGGATGACACTCTGAATGGCGGGTCGTGCGAAAAACGAGGCGGACCGCCGGATCGTCGAGCGCGGCGCGACGGCGCTGCGCGTCGGCGACTTGGCGGCGGCCGAACGCCTGTGCCGCGAGGTTCTCACGCGGCTTCCGACCGATTCCGAGGCGCTCAACGTCCTAGGCGCCGTAGCGTTCAGCCGGCGCGAGTTCATTGAAGCCGACCGGCTTTTCAGCCTCGCGACGACGCACGATCCCGCAAATATGGCGGCCTGGTTCAATCTCGGGAAAGTTCTCGAAGTCGAGCGCCGGTTCGAAGAAGCCGCGAACGTCTATTCGCGGATCTTGCTGACGACGCCGAAGAACGCCGAGCCGCGCGTGCGGCTCGGGATCGTACGCTACGAGCAAGGGCGCCACGACGAAGCCGTCGCGATCTTCGAGAATTTGCTTCAACGCGAGCCGCAGAACAAGCTCGCGGCGTTGAGCCTGGGCGTCGCGTTAAACGCGCTCGGGCGTTACGAGGACGCCGTGCGCGTCTTGCGCGCGCTGCTCGAGCTCGAGCCGGAGCTCATCGATGCATATCACGCGCTCGCCGATTCACTTTACGAGCTTCATCGCGCCGATGAGTCGGCGGAAGCGGCGTCGGCTGCACTTGCGCGCAACGGGAGCGATCCCCAAGCATTGGTGCTCCTCGGTCAGGCCGAGGCGGAGCGCGGTTCGTACTTGAAAGCGGAACGGCTCTTCAAGCAAGCCGCCGCATTCGCTCCGGAGCGGCACGAGCCGCAGATGAACCTCGGTGTCTTGCTGCAGCGGCTCGGCAGGCTCGACGAAGCGCTCGCACACGGTGCGCGCGCCGTCGAACTCGCGCCCGAAGATCCGCTCGCGCACTTCAATTTTGGGATGGGCCTGCTGCTCTCCGGAACGTTTTCGCGCGGTTGGAGCGAGCTCGAATGGCGTCTCCTCGATCGCAGGATGCGCGAGCACTTCCCATACCGGGACTTGCTCCCGCTCTGGGACGGGCGTCCGCTCGATGGAGGCGAGCTGCTGATCGCGCGCGAGCAAGGCGCGGGGGATTTCATTCTCCACTCGCGCTTTTTCGCGCGCGCGCGCGAACGCGGCGTCAAGACGCTCGTCGAGGTTCCCGCCGAGCTCGCCGAGCTCTACGCCGGTTTTGCGGGAATCGACGAGCTCGCCGTCGACCGAGCAGCTCCCGAGCGTCTGCAATCCGTCGCGGCGCATACGCCGCTCTGCAGCCTGCCGTTCGTTTTGGGGATCGACGCCGCGATCTCGGCAGAGGTCCCATACGTGCACGCGCCGGCTGCGCGCGCGGCCGAGTTCGCCGAGAACTTCGCCGCACTCGGTTCGCAGCGCAAAGTCGGGATCGCTTGGGCCGGGAGCGCACGGCACCAGCTCGACCGCTATCGTTCCGTCGCACTAGAGCATTTCGCGGCGCTTTGGGACCTCGAGGGGATCGCGTGGGTCAGCCTTCAAAAGGGCGAGGCGCGCGAGCAGCTCGCGGCGTGGCGCGGCGCCGGCGCGCTCGTGGATCTCGATGCGGAGCTGCGCAACTTCGCCGATACGGCGGCCGCGATCTCGCAGCTCGACTTGGTCATCGCCGTCGACACCGCGGTCGCCCATCTCGCCGGCGCGCTCGGCAAGCCGGTCTGGATGCTGAGCGGTTTCGGTGCGTATTGGGTGTGGCAGCTCGAACGCGCCGACTCTCCATGGTATCCGACGATGCGGATTTTCAGGCAGCGGCGTCCGAACGATTGGGACGGCCTCTTCGCGGACCTCCGCGCGGCTTTACAAGAGGAACTCGAAGCGAACGCCTAGCGCTTCGGTCGCTGCGCGCGTCTCCGAGCCCCGCAGCGCAATCTTCGGCGTCCCCGCATCAAGGATCGCGATTCGAGCGTTGCGCGCCTCGATCGTGACCGCGCCGCCCGCGAAGCTTACGCGATCGCCCGCGAAGAGTGTTGCGAACGCCTCCGCGACCTCGGGCAGCCGATCGCCGGCATAGGCGAGCGCGATCATCTCGCGGGCGCCGTTCGGATGCGCGTGGCGCTCGGCGCTCCAGACGAGTTCCGGCGTCAGGTGCTCGCAGAAATAGGTGCGAATCCGGCCGAACGCCCCGGGCTCGAAGCGCACCGTTCGAAAGCGCGCATCGGCGGAGCCTCCGTCGGGAAGGAGGACGGGCCGCGAGAATGCGAGCGGCGCGAGCGCCGGAAGTCCGCGCGCGCGCAGCTCTTCGAAGAGTCCGCTCGCATCGCCGGTTCGAAAGACGAGCCCGTTCAAGCCGCGCGGATACGCCGAGAGCTCCAGCCGCTCTATCGGCGGTCCGGGTTCCCAGCCGAGCAGCTCGAGGTAATTCGACTCGAAGACTGCGAGATGGTTCACCGATCCGAGCGTATGGCGACCGCGCGGCGTCAGCGCGAACCCCGCGCTCGAAAGCCGGGCGAACGCGTCGTCGATTGCATCGCGTGCGTCGATAACCGCATGGTCGAGGACCGGCTCGATCACCCGCAGGACTTTTCCCGACCTATAGTAAGGTCTTGCCGATGAGTTTCGGAACGTCGTTCGCGCTGACGACGCGTCCTACGGTGATGGGGCGCCACGGTGCGATCGTCGCCGGCCATCAGCTTGCGGCGCAGGCCGGGCTCGCAATCTTGCGCGCCGGCGGGAACGCCGTCGACGCCGCGATCGCCGCCGCCGCCGCACTGGCGGTACTGAAGCCGGATGCATGTGGGCTTGGAAGCGATCTCTTCCTGCTCCGCGCCGGCCCGCGCGGCGAGCTCGATGCGCTCAATGCAAGCGGCCCGGCGCCGGCTCTTGCCGAGCTGCAGAAGTTCGGAAGGGAAATCGAGCCGCACGGATTGCGAGCGGCATCCGTTCCGGGCGCGGTTTCGGGATGGGACAAGGCCGTCGAACGTTTCGGAAAACTCTCACTCGCCGCGGTTCTCGCTCCAGCGATCGAGCTTGCGACACGCGGGATCCCCGTCTCTTCGTTTTTCGCCGCGACGCTCGAGAAGAACGAGCCGCTGCTCCGTCGTTTTCCTGCGACGCACGCGACGTTCCATCCGCAGGGGCGGCCGCCGCGCGCCGGCGAGGTTCTCGTGCAAACCGATCTCGGCCAAACGCTCGAAGCGATTGCGAGCGGCGGTGCGCGGGCGTTCTATGCCGGGGCGTTCGCCGCGGCTCTCGACCGCGCATCGCGCGACGACGGCGCGCTCTTACGCAAAGAAGATCTTGAAGGTTATGAATCCGAGTGGCTCGAGCCGTTGCGCGGCTCGTATCACGGATTCGAGCTCGTCGGTCAACCGCCGGTCTCCGTCGGTGCCGCGGTCCTCGAGGCGATGCAGATCCTCGAACGCCTGCCGATCGGAGAAACCGACGATTGCAGCGCCGAGTTCATTCATTTGCAAGTCGAGTCGATGAAGGCGGCGATGCGCGACGTGCGTGCGACGCTCGGCGACCCGCGATTCGTCGCGGCGGACGCGACGGCGTTGCTCGAGCCGCGGATCGCGGAAGAGCGGGCGGCGAGTTTGTTCGCTCGCGCGGGGACCGATACGAGCTACGTCGCTGCGATCGACGCCGAAGGGAATGCGGTCTCGCTGCTGCAGAGCGTCTTCCACGTGTGGGGAAGCGCGGTCGTCGTCCCGAGAACCGGCGTGCTGATGAACAACCGGATGACCGGATTCTCGCTCGATCCCGGCTCGCCGAACGTCCTCGAGCCGCGCAAACGCCCGCTCAATACGCTGAACCCGCTGATCGTGCGCAGGGACGGAAAAACGCTGCTCTGCCTTGGCACGCCGGGCGGGCCGAGTCAGACGTACACGAACGCGATCCTTCTGTTGCGGATCCTCGACCGTGGAATCGACCTGCAGCGCGCCGTCGACGAACCACGATGGTTCGTGACGCCGCAGGGGAAGCTTCACATCGAATCGTCGATCGCGGCCGGCGTCCGGGAAGAGCTTGCGCTCCGCGGACACGACGTCGTCGCGTTCCCTCCGCACAGCGCTGCGATGGGCGGCGCCGGTGTCGTCCGTCTGAACGCAGACGGCGTCCGTGAGGCTGCGGCCGACCCGCGCCGCGAGACCTACGCGTTGGCGTATTGATGCTCGAGACGATCGAGAAAGCCGAGCTCAAGTCCGCGCTCGCGGCGACGATCGAACGCCATGCGCGCCGGCTCGAGCGATTCGGGAACGATATCTTCGAGCATCCGGAGATCGGATTTCGCGAGGAACGCACCGCGACGGCGATCGCCGAAGCGCTGCGTGGGCTCGGCCTCGACGTCGAGGAAGGGCTCGCCCTCACGGGCGTTCGCGCGCGGCTGCGCTGCGCCGGGAAGGGCCCGACGATCTGCTTGCTCGCCGAGCTCGACGGCCTTCCCGTTCCGAGCCATCC
>JAFAMS010000393.1 GCA_019233165.1 Vulcanimicrobiota bacterium
TAGAAGACTCCATCTGGCGGCCAGTTTCGCAATCGTCCCGGCCATCCTAGAGATCGCGCGTACCGACAGCCGATCGATCTTGGATCCGGCAAACAGCGATGCCGTTGAGCGCGCCCTTCAGTTGTTGACCGACCAGCAAATCGAATCGCATCCCGTCCTCGTCGTCGCTGACGCCGAGCGCTACGCACGCCGAGGGAACATGTTACTTTTCCGTTCGCGGATGCTAAGAGCACTGGAAACGAGTAACGGACATTTGCGAGCATCGACTGCAATGCGACTGGGTGGCGAGGAGATTAACGCTGGCAACTCCTCAAGCGCGTTGAAGGTTACCGCCTTGGGACTTACCGCCCTCGACGAGGAAGATGTCGTGACGCGAGCCGGCCTACTAGCCGTCCGCGCGGTAGCTTTCCATCAGGGAGGAAGTCAAGAGTTAGCACGGCAGGCCATTGACGAAGCGACTTTCGTTGTCGCTCACTGCGGCGAGAGCGAAGTGTCAGTGCGAGTATGGCAAATGGCCGGATTAATCGCGTTCTACTCGGGAAACAGTGCAGAAGCAAACTTAAATGCACTGAGAGCGGTGCGCCTTCTTAGCGTCGGCGGTGTGCATCCGCACGCGAGCCGTGTGTACTTCTTGCTATATGCACTTGCTTTCACCGAGTGGAAACCTGAGGTGGCGATTGTGCATGCCGAGAGAGCGTACGACGCAGCAATCTCGGCCGCGGATCTGGCTTTTGCGCTAATGTGTCTGGAGGCACAGCTCGGTATTGTGGCGGATTCCGGAGACGTCCGAAGTGTAGCGGTGATAGAGTCAAGACTGCGCGATGCGGAGCAAAAGGCCCATCATTACGTACCGTACGGCGAGTTCATTCGAGGGCTTGCGAGAGCACAGGTGCTGGCTTCGGATTGCAGGTACGTCGAGGCGCGCCACACTCTAGGCGCATGCAACGCAAGTCTGATGAGGCGATCGGAGCACGTTGAGAGGGATGCGTGGTTGGCCCTCTTTACATTATTTTCTGGAAACGACGTTGAAACCTTATCTTTGTCGCAACGCGCACTGGCATCGAGTCTCTCTAGCGACATTCAGGACATAACGAATTTGACCGACGTGAACAACATCGAGAGAGCTCATTTGGTGCTGGCCGTAGTGCTTATCAAGCTTCACAAGCGCCGAGAACTAAGTGCCGTTCTTGAAGTGCTCGCGAAAACGAACTATGAGCCTTTAAGAAAGGCAGTAGCGAATTTGGTGGATTTGAGCCAATCACGAACGACTTTGTGCGCAGATATCAAACCTGGAATCTTGGCGATACTGTGCGAGCGCCTGTTCGAGGGCGCGGAACGAGCCGCGCTCACCACGGCGGAGCTGCGGGTTCTGAGACTTCTCGCGGATGGCATGACTTCGAAAGAGGCCGCCGCCCGGCTTGGACGCTCGCCAAAGACCATCGATAACCAGGTGGAGTCGATCTTGGCGAAGCTTGGCGCGCAGAACCGGACTCAGGCAGTTTCTATTGCTCGGCGGACCGGGGTGTTGGCGGAGAGCCCTTAGCGCGCAGAAGCGCCGAGTCGCGAAACACTCGCCACGCGCCCGCACCGATCGCTTCGCGAGCTTCCGCCATAAGACGGACGAGAACGTGGACGTTATGGTACGACAAGAGCTGCGGTCCAAGCATCTCCTTTGCGCGAAAGAGGTGCGACAGGTAGGCGCGGCTGTGGGTCTTGCAGACCATACAGTCGCAGCTTGAATCCAAGGGATCGTAGTCGCGCACGAACGCAGCGTTCTTGATGTGCAGCTCGCCGCTGCGCGTCATCGCGCGGCCGTTGCGGCCGCAGCGCGTCGGATAGACGCAGTCGAACATGTCGATCCCCGCGTCGACTGCGGCGATCACATCTCTCACGGTGCCGACGCCCATCAAATAGCGTGGCTTTTCCGCCGGCAAAGCGTCTGCGCACGCGCGCGCCGTGCGCTCCATCTCTTCGCGCGTCTCGCCGACCGAAAGACCGCCGATCGCATATCCCGCAAAGTCCATCGCGACGAGCTCCGAGACGCTCTTGGACCTCAGCGCGGAATCGAGCCCGCCTTGCACGATCCCGAACAACAGCGTGCGCTCGCGCTTGCTCCAGGCGGTCGCGCAGCGCCGCGCCCAGAGTGTCGTGATCCGCACGGCTTCTTCGAGGTCGGCCGTCGTCGCCGGAAGCCTCACGCACACGTCGAGCGCCATCGCGACATCGACCCCAATCGACTCTTGAAACGCGACGACGCTCTCCGGCGTGAAGCGGTGCGTGCTTCCGTCGATGTGGGAGCGGAACGTCACCCCCTCGTCGTCGAGCTCGCGACGCGACTCAAGGCTGAAGACCTGAAATCCGCCGCTATCCGTTAAGATCGGGCGCTCCCAGCCCATGAAGCGGTGAAGCCCGCCCGCCTCGACGATCGTCTCGCGTCCCGGACGCAGCCACAGGTGATACGTGTTCGCCAAGATGATTTGCGCGCCGATCTCGACCAAGTCGCGCGCCGAAAGCGCCTTGACCGTCGCAGCGGTCCCCACCGGCATGAACGCCGGCGTCTCGACCGGACCGTGGGGGAGCTGCAAGACCCCTCGGCGTGCTGCGCCGTCGGTCGCGACTACCGAGAAGCTCACGGCGCGAGCAACGCCTTTGCGGCGACGTATTCCGCCGGCGGCGGCACCTCGAACGTCAGACGCTTTTTCGTTCGAGGATGCTTGAGCTCCAGACGCCACGCATGGAGGGCTTGGCCGGGAAGTGAGAATCGGGCGTCACTGCGCCCGTAGAGCGGATCGTTGATCAGCGGATGGCCGATCGCCGCGAGATGGACGCGAATCTGATGCGTGCGCCCCGTTTCGAGCCGCAGCGCGAGCTCGGCGGCGTTCTTCAATCGCTCGCGGACGACGTAGTGCGTCACAGCCGGCTTGCCGTCCGCGCGGATCGCGTACTTCAATCGATTCGCGGGATCGCGCCCGAGCGGACCTTCGATCGTCCCCTCGCGGTCGGTCGGGATTCCGCTCACCAGCGCGAGGTATTCGCGCGCGATGTAGCGGGCTTTCATTGCGCGTCCGAGCGTCGCCAGCGCTTGCGGCGTTTTCGCGACCACGATGAGACCGGACGTGTCGCGGTCGAGCCGGTGCACCAATCCCGCCCGAGTCCGCTCGCCCGGAAGCTCGGGGAGGTGCGCGAGCAACGCGTTAACGAGTGTCCCGTCGACCGCGCCTCGCGCGGGATGCGTGACCATCCCCGCCGGCTTGTTGACGACGAGAAGCTCTTCGTCTTCATGCACGACCTCGAGCGGAAGATCTTCAGGCTCGACGCTGAGCTCGGGAAGCTCTTCGACGAGGTAGTCGACCACGTCGCCGGCGTGAAGCAGGAAGCTTGGTTTCGCCGGTGCTCCGTTGACGAGGACGTGCCCGGCCCGGTGCGCCGCGGCGACGCGCGAGCGAGGCTTGGCGCTGACCTTCGCGATCACCGCGTCGGTGCGGTGACCCTCGTCCTCCGTCGTTGCAACGTGACGGTTCAGTGCGCCGGCGGCGACGCCGCGCGCCGGCGCAGCGTCGTTAGAAGCAACACGATCATCCCGAGGGTGATCGCCGCATCGGCGACGTTGAACGTCTCGCTCCAAACTTTGAAATCGACGAAATCCGTGACGAACCCGGCGTGCAGGCGGTCCCACACGTTTCCGAGCGCACCGCCGACGATCGCGCCGAGAGCCAGCTGCGTCCACGGCGACTCGGCGAGCACGTTCTTGTAGGCGACCAAGAAGAAGCCGGCGATCGGCAATCCCAGGGCACCGAGCAGGAGCGGGTGCTCGCCGAACATCCCGAACGCCGCGTGCGTGTTCTGCACGTACGTCCAGGAAAGAACGTGCGGGATCGCCGGCACGCTCGATCCCGGCCTCAGCAGCGCGCGTACGAGCGCTTTCGTGGCTTGATCGAGCGCAAGCACGGCGAGCGCGACCGCGGGAAGCCGCATCATGCCTGTGACGCCCGCGCGCGCGACTCGCGCTGCAAGCTCGCAAGGACCAGGAGCGCGACCCCGATCGTGATGCACGAGTCGGCGACGTTGAACACGGGCCACCACCGCAGGTCGATGAAATCGACGACGTAGTGATAGTGCACGCGGTCGACGATGTTCCCGACCGCTCCGCCGACGATCGCGCCGAAGGCGAGCCGCACGAGGAACGAGCGGCGCGCGAGATCGCGAAACGCGAACCAAAAGATCCCCAGGACGACCAGCGCCATCAGAATCAAGAGCGCGGCCGAGTCTCCGAAGAGGCCGAACGCCCCGCGCGTGTTCTGCACGAACGTCCACCACAGCACGTGCGGGATCGCGATCTTGCTCTCGTTCGGCAGAAACGTGTGCAGCACGAAGCTCTTGGTCAGTTGATCGGCGATCAAGACGACCAGCGCGGAACTCCAGAATTCGATCACAGGCTCGGCGTCGGCAAGAACTGCGAGAAGAAGCTGGCCACTTTTGAGAACCAGCCGAAGAACACGACGAACCCCGTTGCGACGAGCAAGGCGCCGGCGCCGACTTCGATGGGGCCCAAGAAGCGTTTGATCCTGTTCATCGCATCGAGCGAGAAGCTGATCGCCGCCGCGGCGATCAAGAACGGCAGCGCTAGCCCGAGCGAGTAGACCGCGAGCAGCAAAACCGCGTGCAGCGTGTCGCCCGCCGTTGACGCCAAGACGATGACGCTGGCGAGGAACGGGCCGACGCATGGCGACCACCCGGCCGCGAACCCGACGCCGACGAGGAACGACGCGAGGAGCGAGCGGTTGGGGCTCTGCACGTGCACTTTCTTCGTCATCATCAAGAACGGAATCCGAAAGACGCCCATCATGTTCAGGCCGAGAATCACGATGATGACGCCGCCGATCTTTGCGATGAGATCTTTGTTGGCGGCGAAGGTGGCGCCGAGCGCCGCCGAGCCCAGACCGAAGACCGTTATGAAGATGAACGAGAAGCCCAGTGTGAACGCCACCGCGTGCAGGAAGATCTTGGCGCGATGCAGCTCTTGCGTGCCGTCGCGCAGCTCCTCGACGCTCGAACCGGTCAGGAACGAAAGGTAGGACGGCACCAGCGGCAAGACGCACGGCGACGCAAACGAGAGCAGTCCGGCTCCCAGAGCCGTGGCGACGTTCAGGCTAGGGGTCATCGACCCGCGCCGATTCGACGGGGAGCAGGACGGACCCCGCGGCGACGGTAACGCACGGCGTCGTGCAGCACTGGTTCACGTACCCGAACATCAACCCTATTGCGATCAAGATTGGCCCTCTGGCGATCCACTGGTATGGTCTTTCCTACCTCGCCGGGTTCATTTTGGTTTTCCTGTGGTTGAACCGGCCGGCGGGACGGCGCCGGCTTGGCTTGACCACCGAAGAGATTCAGGATTTTCTCGTCTATGCGCTCGTCGGGGTCTTGGTCGGCGGCCGGCTCTTCTTCGTTGTTGCCGACATCGTCACGAAGCACACGCTGAACGACTACCTCAGCAATCCGATCAACATCATCGCGGTCTGGAACGGCGGGATGGGATTCTTCGGCGGTTTGATCGGCGTCATGCTCGCGATTTGGTTTTTCTTGCGCAAGCATCCGAACCTCACGTTCAACCGGCTCGCCGACGAGGTCGTCATGATGCTGCCGGTCGCGCTGATGCTGACGCGGCTCGTCAATTTCATCAACGACGAGCTCCCGGGGAACATCTGCGATCCCGACCGCCCATGGTGCATGAAGTTCCCCAACTATTACGGCTACCGCTACCCATCCCAAATCTTCGAGGCGATCCTGGACGTCTTGGTCCTGCCGGTACTGCTGCTGGTATATCGCCGCCGGCCGCCGGACGGCGTCGTCGCTTGGACGTGGTTCACGTGCTATGGGATCACGCGTACGATCGCCGAGATTTGGCGCGAGCCGGACCTCTCGCTGGGGCCGCTCACCGCCGCGCAGCTGCTTTCGATTCCGATGGTATTGCTAGGGATTTATCTGGTCTGGCGCGCGTTCCAAGGCGGCAAGGTGTCGAGGGTCACAGACGGCGCTCCGGATGACGCGTAGCATGGCATTGGAGGGTGTGCTATGCATGGCGAGATCTTGCGGCATGCGGGGGCGGACGTAGAGGACGTCCGCAAGGGTCAAACGGTCTTCGTCTCCGGTGCGATCGGGACGCACATGTACATCGTCATCGAAGGCCAGATCGAGATCCGGATCGGCGAACGCGTTGTCGATATCGTGAGTCCGGGCGGGATCTTCGGCGAGATGGCGCTCCTCGACGACCGGCCACGCGCCGCGACCGCGATCTCGCTCGGAAACGGCAAGCTGCTCCGGATGGACGAAAAACAATTCCTCAAGCTCGTCCGCGAATCGCCGGAATTCTCGCTTAAGGTGCTCCGCACGGTCGTCGAGCGCGAGCGGCGCGCCGACGCACTCGGCGGAATCGCCGTAAAGAAGAGCGCGTAAGGGGACCGCGGGGCTGCCGTTGAAGGTGGCAGTCCATGGACCTCGCCCTCGAGGCTTCGACGGACGCCTCGACGACGGTTGCGGCGCGCGTTCAACGGCTTCGTGACGAAGTCGCAGAGGTCGCTCGCTCCGCGAACCGAGACCCCGCAGAGATCGCTATCGTGGCGGTCTCCAAGCTCCAACCTCCGTCGGCGGTGCGCGAAGCGTACGATGCCGGACTGCGTGCGTTCGGTGAGAACTACGTCCAAGAAGCGCTTGCGAAGTTCGCGGGGCTGCCTACCGATGCGGAGCGGCACTTCATCGGGCACATTCAAACGAACAAAGCGCGCGCGTTGGCGCGAGGCTTCGATCTCGTCCAGAGCGTCGACCGCTTGCATGCGGGCGTAGCCCTCGCCAAAGCGGCACGGGCCGCCGGGCGGCGGCTGCGCGTCTTGGTGCAGATCAACGTCTCGCCGCAGGAACGCTTCGGTGCCGCGCCCTCTGACGCGCCGGCGCTCGCGGACGAACTGCGCGCCGAGGGCTTGGAGGTCGCCGGGACGATGGCGATCGGGCCGCTGACGAACGATGCGCGCACGATCCGCGAGGCGTTCTTGCGCGCCGCGGACGCCCACGAGCGTGTCGGCGGAACGATCCTCTCCCTCGGTATGAGCGCCGACTGGCGCGTTGCCGTCGCTTGCGGGTCGACGATGATCCGCGTCGGGACCGCGATCTTCGGACCGCGGCCTCTCTCGAAAGGAGACTCCTCTTCATGAGCGTTCTCGAACGTATCGGCGCTTTTTTCTCGTTGCGAGACGAAGAAGACGAGTTCGACGAGCACGATAACGTCGTACCGATCACCGCGCCGGGCCGCATTCGGGCGGGAGGCGTCGAGGTGGCGATCTTTGCACCGACCACGTTTTCCGACGTCACGGACATCGCGGATGCGTTGCGCTCGCGGCGCGTCGCGATCCTGAACTTACAAGGCGCCGACCGCTCGCTTCTCCAGCGCGTCGTCGACTTCACGTCGGGTGTCGCGTATACGATCGACGGCAAGATCCAAAAGCTGGCCGACGCAATTTACCTCGTCGTCCCGGCAGGGGTCGCCGTCAATTCTGCGGGCGTTCGTGAGGCGATCGAGAACGACGCGCTCATCGATCTCAAGCCGCGCGCCACCTACGCACGGCAAGGATAGAGCACCATGCAAAAAATCAGCCCCGTCGACATTCAGCACAAGACTTTTAAGAAGGCCTTGCAGGGCTACGATCGGGCCGAAGTCGACCAATTTTTGGACGAGCTGATCGAATCGCTCGAAGACGAGGCGCAGGAAAAAGCTGCGCTCGAGGCGGAAATCGCGGACCTTCGCGAACGGATCAGCCACTTCAAAGCGATGGAAGACTCTTTGCAGAACACGTTGCTTCTCGCGCAACGGACCGCGGACGAGGTCAAGGCCGCAGCGCACAAGGAAGCCGACCTGATCAAAGCGCAAGCGAAAATGCAAGCCGAAAAGGAAATCGCTTCGTTGGTTGAACGGACCGAAGATCAAAAACGTGAACACCAGCGAGCGCTCGAGAGTGCCGAAAAGGCGCGCAGCGAGCTCAGGAGCTTGTTGATGACCCACCTTGCCTTGCTCGAAAAAGCACCCGCAACGGTGCCCACGTTCAACGGAATCCCGGACCAGCACACCCTCGTCCCATGAGCCGTGCACAGGCCCCGCTAGCCGCGGTCGACCGCGCTCTCCACTTGGTCGGAATCGCCGACGACGGACTCGCGGGACGGCGGCTCCGCGTCGAGGGCGAGCGCATCACGATCAGCCGCTTCGAACGGATCGCGCTCTTGTTGCGAACCGTCGATGCGGACACGTGGGCAGCGCAGTCACTCGACCTGAAGAAGAACGATTCGGCTTGGTTGGAGCGCGAGGCTCGCTTGCATGAAGCGATCGTGTCTCGGGCGATGGCACAGGGAAACGT
>JAFAMS010000412.1 GCA_019233165.1 Vulcanimicrobiota bacterium
TGAGCTCGCGCGACATCGAGGGCGAGAATCCGCTCTATCTGCCACAAGCGAAGATTTACGACGGCTCCTGCGCGCTCGGCCCTGCGCTGGTGCTGTGCGACGTGGAGACGATGCGTGACCTCACGATCGCGCTCACGATCGAGCGCGACGGGAGCGAAGTCTTCAGCGGCTCGGTCCGTACGTCGCAAATGAAGCGCTCGTTCGAAGAGCTCGCGAGCTATCTTTGTGCCGAGTACGCGCTGCCGCACGGCGCGCTGCTCATGACCGGGACGGGGATCGTCCCGCCCGACGATTTCTCGCTCGCCGTCGGCGACCGGGTGCGGATCAACGTCGGAAACCTTCGTCTCTCGAATCCGGTCGCTTCGTAGCCGATGCGCGCAGCCGCGGATTTCGATACGTGGGCCGAAGGATTCGCCGCCGATTGGGTGCGGGCGTGCCCGCAGCTCGCGACGATGATGCAGTACTTCGCCGGGGACGAGCAAGACGCGCTCGATCGCCGGCTTTCGCTCATGACGCCGTTCGGGACCCCGCACGGAGTCGAAGCGGCACGCGCGCAAACCGGGTTGGCGCGCCGGGGTCTCGCCGAGCTGAGCGAATTCCGGACGGACGATCTCGATCCGCAGCAGCAAATCTCGGCGGCTATCTTCGCGCTCCGTC
Organism: Vulcanimicrobiota bacterium; assembly: GCA_019233165.1. Taxonomy (GTDB): domain Bacteria; phylum Vulcanimicrobiota; class Vulcanimicrobiia; order Vulcanimicrobiales; family Vulcanimicrobiaceae; genus JAFAMS01. The sequence continues at coordinate 658 of JAFAMS010000412.1, forward strand.
TGCAAGGCGCGATCGATGATGCCGCGTTCGCGCAGCAGCGGTTCATCTTCGATCAATTCCTCGGGCTGCACGTCGGGCTCGTTTTCTTTCTTTCAACCGTCCATCCGATGCGTAATCTGCGCGATGCCGAGAACTATCTCGCCCGGCTCAAACTCGTCCCCGCGCTGCTCGACGCAGGCATTGCGGAGGCCGAGGCCGCTGCGGCGGCGGGGATCGTCCCACCGCGCTTCATAGTCGAGCGCACGCTCGCGCAACTCGAAACGCTGACGCGCGAGCCGCTCGCCGAGCACCCGCTGGTGGCCTCGTTCTCAGACCGTCTCTCCGCGCCCGCTCCGACCCTTGCGAGCGAGGTCGAACGGGAGGTCCGCGAGCGGATCGTTCCGGCACTCCGACGCGTCGGCGCGATGCTCGCGCGACACCTCGAGCGCGCCGGCGATGCCGCAGGCGCGTGGTCGCTGCCCAGCGGCGACGCGTTCTACAAACGCTCGCTCGTGGCGTTCACCGGATCGAACCTTTCGGCCGAGGAGATCCACGCGCTCGGCTTGCGCGAGGTTGCGCGGCTCGAATCGGAGATGGACCGGATCCTCCGCGACCTGGGACATACCGCGGGCTCGGTCGGGGAGCGAGTCGTTCGCGTCAACGAGGAACGCCGCTCGCGCGCCGAGACGCCGTCGCGCGAGACGATCCTGGCAGAGATCGCCGCAGTAATCGCCGACGCGTCGCAGCGCTCGCGCGCGCTCTTCAACCTGCATCCGAAAGCTCCGGTGGTGGTCGAGCGGGAGCCGGACTTTTCGGAACAGAGCGCCGCCGCGCACTATGGCGTCCCTGCGCCCGACGGCTCGCGGCCGGGAACGTATTACGTCCCGCTCGCCGACGTGAGCGCGAACGTGCCGTGGCTCGGAATCGGCTTGAAGTCGACGGCGTACCACGAAGCGATCCCCGGCCATCATTATCAGCTCGCGATCGAACAGGAAAGCGAGACCCTTCCGGGATTTCGCCGCCGCCGCGCGTTTTGCTATGATGCCTCCTTCAATGAAGGCTGGGCGTTATACGCCGAACGCCTCTGCGCGGAGAACGGCTGGTACGAAGGAGACCTTGCCTCCGAGCTCGGCTATCTCGAGATGCAACTGTTCCGGGCACGCCGGCTCGTCGTCGACACGGGGCTGCACGCGCTGCGCTGGACGCGGCAACAAGCGATCGATTACGGTCTCACCGCCGCCGAAGTCGAGCGGTACATCGTGTGGCCCGGGCAGGCTTGTGCGTACATGCTGGGCCAGCTCAAGATTCTCGAGTTGCGCGAGCGCGCGCGGGCCGTGCTCGGCGAGCGCTTCTCCCTCAAGACGTTCCACGATCTCATCGTAGGCGGCGGTACGATGCCGCTCGCCGTCCTCGAATCGCGAATCGACGCGTGGGCAAAGGGCCCCGAGAAAGGACGTCCGTGAACGTCAAACCAGGTGAGCTGGACCGGCTGCGCGTCTTCGACGCGCCGACGATCTCGGATGCAGTCGAGAACCTGACCGGCCGCGACCGCACGACGGGCTTCTCCGGGAGCGATATCCGTTGCCTCGATCCGCTCGCATCTCCCGGGATCGGC
>JAFAMS010000512.1 GCA_019233165.1 Vulcanimicrobiota bacterium
AGTTCTTCGATCCTTTTTCTCGGCACCGGGGGGGCGCGTTTCGTCGTCGCGCGGCAGATTCGAGCCTCCGGGGGGATGTGGTGGCGTTTCGGCGAGACGCAGATTCACGTCGATCCGGGACCGGGCGCGCTCGTGCGCGCGCTTTCGCACGTCCCGCCCTGCCAGCCGGCGCACCTCGATGCGATCGTGCTTTCCCACAAGCACCTCGATCACGCCGGCGACGTCAACGTGATGATCGAAGCGATGTCGCAAGGCGGCTGGCGGCCGCGCGGGATGGTCCTCGCGCCGCAGGACGCGTTCGAAGGCGAGCCGGTGATCTTCCCGTATTTGCGCCGCTTCATCCCGCGGATCGAATACCTCCGCGAGCACGGCGGGCCGTACGCGATCGGCGAGATCGAGCTGCGCGGCTCGATCCGCCACAAGCACGCCGTCGAAACGTACGGTTTGCACCTGCGCTACCGCAAACCCGACGAGCGCGAACTGCGCGTTTCGTATTTGCCGTGCACGCGCTATTTCGAGGGATTGCTCGAGGACTACGGCTCGCAGCGTCCCGATCTTCTGATCGTCAACGTCCTGCGCTTTCGCGACACGATGGACGTCGACCACATGACCTTCGATCAAGCGAAGGGCGTGATCGCCGCCGTGCGTCCGAGCGTCGCCGTCCTGACGCATTTCGGAACGCGGATGCTCGAGCAAGATCCGCGCAGGCTCGCACGCGAGCTCGAGGACGAGCTTGGCCTGCGCGTCCACGCGGCGCGCGACGGCTGGACGCTCGACGTCGAGACGGAAGTCGCCGCGATTGCCGGCTGAAGCCGGCGGCGAGCTCGAGATCCGCAGCGTCGCCGCCGGCGACGAGGGACTGCGAGCCTTCTGGCGGGCGACCGAGCGCGAAGCCTTGCACGCGCTGTGGGACTTTACGGTCGTCTGGCACGAGCAAGCGCACGAGCTCGCCGCGATCGAGCCCAGCTCGCAGCGAATCCTCGGCGCCGCCAAGGCGCGGATCGCCGCTTCGCTCGCGCACCTCGAGATGGTCGTCGTCGCCCCCGACGCGCGGCGGCGTGGAGTGGGGCGGGCGCTCCTGGAGCGGCTCGAGGAGATCGCCAACTACTACAACTGCCACAAAGTGACGGCGCAGGTCCTCGCCGCGGGCAGCGCGCAGGCGTTCTTGGAAGCGTGCGGTTACAAGCTGGAAGCGACCCTGCCCCAGCACACGTTCAAGCTCGACGTCGCGGTGCTGCGGAAATTCTTGCTGTGATTCGAGTTCGTTCCGCGCGCGAGACCGATCGCAACGCCATCCTCGAACTGATCTCGGCGATGGGAGGACACGACGACGTCGCGACGCACGCGGAGCCGTTGACGGTCTTGAAACGCGCGCTCGCCGATCCGTCGACCCGCGTGCTCGTTGCGGAAAGCGACTCCGAGGTGGTGGGGGTCACGCAAGTCCAGGCGCGCGACGTCGTCGTCAACGACGCGCGCGAAGCGTGGCTGGGGATGCTCTCAATCTCTCCCGCTTGGCAGAGGCGCGGCGTCGGCCGGCTCTTGATCGACGCGGCGCGCGCAGAAGCGCTGCAAATGGGTTGCGAGACCCTCGTGCTCGAGTCGTCGGACTGGCGCGACGGCGCACACGCCTTTTATCGAGCGCTGGGTTTTTCCGAAAAAGCCCCCGCGCGTCGCTTCATCGCGCGCTTACGCGATTAGCGGCGAGTGCGGAACGACGGGACCTGAGGTGGCGGCTGTTGCTGCGGGCCTTGCAGGTGTTGGAGCGGGGCGCGGATTGGCGCCCAGTGCGCCGGTAGCCCTTGCGCGCGGCGGCCGGTGAGCGAACCGTCGTAGAGATAGACGCGGCCTTGCTGCGTGACGACGTTGACGAGCGGGCCTCCCCCGCCGACGCTTGCGCTCGCCTCGCCGTTGCGGTCGACGAACTGCGCCGGATGCTCGAAGCTCTGGAAGACCTGTCCGGGCTGTCCTTTGACGGCGATGTTGGCGCCGCCGTTGACGCCGATTGCGACGTGTCCGTTCACGGTTTCGAACCGCGCGAGCCCCGGTTGGAACGAGCCGTCGTTGTAGAGGATCGAACCGTGGACGCTGCTCACCTCGATCTGCTTGGCGTTGCAGCGCTGGAAGACCATGTTGTTGAGCGCGGTCCGCGTTCGCAGCCGGTTGAACGTCGAGTCGACGACGAAGACTTGCCCGCGCAGGTTCTGCACGAACGCGTCGCCGCCGACGTTGCGCAGGTAGAGCGGGCCGCCGCGCTGCTGCGCGATCAGCTGTCCGTGATAGTTCGTGATCGCCGTCGCGCCGGCGCCGTTGACCGAGAGGACCGCCGTGTCGGCCGGGACCATCACCGACGACGTGCCGGCCGGGACCTGAATCCGGATCGTCTCGCGCGAGCCCGCCGGGATCTGGACGGGGAATTCCTCGGCGCCGAGCTGGACCGGCTGCCCGTCGGGCCCCGGGACGGAAGCGGCGGCGACCGGGACCTGATAGCTCCCATCGAAGCCGGCCGGCCGTGGAATCGGGCGGCGCTCGACGAGCGGGATGTCGCCGGTCCCCGTGTCGACGGCGATTTGCGGGCGTTCCCACGTCCCGATCGTGAGCGGCTGCGAGTGCTGGATCAGGACGATCGGCTGGCTCGAGGCATCGACGACCGTCGGCTCCGCGCTTGCGGCGCGACCGCTCAGAACGACCACCAACGCGAAAAGAGCCGCGCCCGCGACCCCTCGCCAGATTCTCGGACCCACGCCTAGAGGGTACCGCCCGCGAGGGGAGCGGTCATTGGGATTCGATGTGCTCTTCCTTCGGAAGACGGACCCAGAAGACCGAGCCGCCGGCGGCTCCCCGGGCCGCTCCGACCGTCCCCCCGTGGACCCGCGCGATGCTGCGGACGATCGCAAGGCCCAGCCCCGTTCCCTCGACCGCGCGCGTTCGCGACTTGTCGGCGCGGTAGAAGCGATCGAAGACTCGCGCGAGCGCCTCGTCGTCGATCCCCACGCCGGTGTCGGCGACCTCTCCGATCACGGTCACGTCCTCGCTGCGAACGCGAACGAAGACGCCGCCGCGCTCCGTGAACTTGATCGCATTGTCGATTAGGTTGGTGAAGAGCTGGCGCAAGAGACCGCCCGAGCCGTACACGAACGCGCCCGGAACCGCTTCGATCTCAAGCGCGATCCCTTTTTGATGCGCCTTGTCGCGCAAGAAGTCGACCGCTTCCCGTGCGACGGCACTCAAATCGACCGGTTCCTTCGGAATCTGTTCGCCGGAATCGGCTTTGGCGAGCAAGAGCATCCCGTTGACCATTGCCGCCAAGCCCGCGCTCTCGTCGATGATCGCCTTGATGCTGTCGGCGCGGATGCGATCGTCGCGCTCCGCCCAGCGCCGCAGCATCTGCGCGTTGGCGTTGATCACGGTGAGCGGCGTCTTGAGCTCGTGCGAAGCGTCCGAGATGAACTGCCGCTCGCGCGCGAACGCGTCTTGCAGGCGGTCGAGCATCCGATCGAACGCCGCCGCGAGCCTCCCGAGCTCGTCGCTTCGGCTGGTCCAGCGCACGCGGCGGTCGAGCTGCTCGGAGCCGATCTCCTCCATCGCTTCGGTGAGTCGCTCCACCGGATCGAGGACGAGCGACGCGATTGCGATGGAGGCGAAGACGACGACCACCAGCGCGAAAATCGTCACTACCAGCAAGATGTCGCGCGCGCCGGTGAGGACTTGCTGCATCGCGTCGAGCCGCTCGCCGACGTGCGCGACGGCTACGACCCGTCCGTTTTCGACCAGAGCTTCGTCGAAGATGAGAATATTGTCCGCGACGGTCGTTTTCGTCGGCCGCTGCGGTGTGAGCGACGTGTCGGGTGGAAAGAAGTACGAGCCGGTGTTCGTGCTCTTCCCGATCGGCTGACCTTCGGCGTTGTCGATTTGGACGAGCGTCGTCGGCGACGACCAGGACTCCAGATTGCTCTGGTTCGCGATCACTTCGACGATCGCTTGATCGGAGCCGGCCGGAAACAAGCCGAACGGCGCGAGCGTGCGCTGGATTTGCCGCGCGACGACCCGCGCGTGAAGCTCGGCCTGATTGAGCAAGATCGAGCGGAAGGCGATGCTGATCGCAACCGCGGCGATCGCGATCGCGGCGATGAAGAGCGCCGCGTACGGGAGCGCGATGCGCCAGCGAAGCGAAGTCAGGTTTTTAGGGCGTAGCCCACTCCGCGCACGGTCTGAATGAGCTTCGGCTCGAAGCCTTCGTCGATCTTCCCACGCAAATAGCGGATGTAGACGTCGATCAGGTTCGAGTCGCCGAGAAAATCGCTCCCCCAAACGCCGTTGAAGAGCTCGTCGCGGGTGTGCACTTTGTTGCGGTGGATCAGCAAATACTCGAGGAGCGCGTACTCTTTTGCCGTGAGCTGGATCGGCCTGCCCGCGCGCGAGACTTCGTGCCGGTCACGATCCATCGTGAGATCGGAGACTTGCAGCACGTTCGAGGCCGGCGCTTTTTCGCGCAACCGCGCGCGAATCCGCGCAAGCAGCTCGTCGATCGAGAACGGCTTGGTCAGGTAGTCGTCGGCCCCGGTGTCGAGCCCTTGCACGCGGTCCGGGATCCGGTCCTTGGCGGTCAGCATGATGATCGGAACCTTGCTCTTGGCGCGCACGCGCGTGCACACTTCGAGGCCGTCCATCTTCGGTAGCATCAAATCGAGGATCACGAGATCCGGCTCCTTGAGCGCCTTCTCGAGGCCGGCCAAGCCGTCGCGCGCGATCTCGACGTCGTAGCCTTCGTGCTCGAGCTCGAGCTGCAGGACGCGCAAGATCGCGGCGTCGTCTTCGACGACGAGCACCTTGAACTTCCGCTCGGTCGCGACCTCGCTCACGCTTCCAGACCTTCGCCGCGTCCGGGGAACGTGAGCTGCGAGAACCACACGGCCGCGATGACACCGATCCCGAGCCACATCAGCGCGGAAGGCGAGAGCGCCGAGGCGACGAGCTCCGGCGCGCGCTCTGCGACCCGTTGAATCGCCGAGGACGTCGAGGCCCCGCCCGCGAGCGGGCTTCCGGTGATTGCAAGAACGAGCCACGAGGTCAGCGCGAGGGCGAATCCTACGATCCACAATTCCCACGAATGGAAGACCGGGGCCGGCCGCTGGACGGTGACGGCAAGGATGCGTGCGTGCAAATCCGGCGGCGTCTCCTCCAGCGGGAGTGCCTGCAGTGCTCGCTCGAGCATTTCGTCGTCGTATCTCATGCCGTAACTACCTTTTTCAAGTGGGTTGCTCTCAGACCATCCCCGCCTGCTCCGGCCGGGTCTTCGTCCTCGTCCGATTCATCGTTCAGTCGCTTGCGCAAGAGCTCTTTGGCCCGAAACAGATGCGTTTTCACCGTTCCCATCGGCAGCTCCAACACCGTCGCAATCTCGTCATACTGCTTCCCTTGGAGGTGGTAGAGCGTGATGACCGCCCGATACTTGTCCGGAAGCGAATCGATCGCGTCGCGAAGGCGGCGTGCTTCGTCGCGCCGTTCGGCTTCGGCAGCGGGTCCCGGTTGCGGGTCGGCACGCTCGGGAAGCTCTTCCCCGGAAAAACGCGCTCGCTTCGCCAAGCGATCGCAGCACGCGTGGTATGCGATCGCGAAGATCCACGTCGAAAATTTCGAGCCGGGCTTGAACGTGCGCAGCGCGCGGAACGCTTTGAAAAACGCCTCTTGGGTCGCATCTTTCGCCTCCTCTCCGTCGCGCATCGTCCGCAGCGCGAGGTTGTAGACGGCGCGCTCGTAGCGCTCGACCAGAACGCCAAAGGCCTCGCCTTCGCCCGCCAGCGTGCGCGCGATGAGCTCGTGGTCCGAGTTCTGGGCGGAAGCTGCCGCGCTCATGGTCTGGCCAAGCTACGGGGCGTGGCCCTGCGATGTTTCGTTCGAGTCTCTGAAACAAGCGGCCGGATTCCCCGTACATGGAGCGTATCGCCGAAAGGAAACCGCAATGAGACTTGCCAGCGTACGTTCCACCTCTCTGATCGATCGCCGGACCGGACTGCCGCTCGAAGCGCGCCCGACCACCGTCCCGGCTGGATTCTCGAACGGGAGCTCCTGCTTCCCCGGTTGGGGCCCCAAACTCTAATCGAACCCGATGGATCGGAAGACGTGGCTGGTCGCGCTGTTCGCGGCCGAATTGGCGATCGTAGCCCTGGCGGTTCAGGCCGTCCGGGGCAGCGCCATTTGGCCCCGCTGGTCCTCGCCGGCCCCCGTCGAAACGACGATGTCGGCTCCCGCTCCCGCTTCGCCGGGCAGCACCATCACGATCGCGCTTCCGGGCGCGGCGCTCACGCTTTCGCCCTCGAGTGACGGGCAAGTCCACTTGGAGGAGACGCAAGCGAAGGGCGGCTGGTGGTGGGGCGGAGACCCGAAGCGACGCGTCATCCATATCGACCCCGCGTTTGGCGGGATGCGGATCTGGCGCGACGCTTTGTTCGCCGTCGGATACAAAGAAGGGACCGATAAAGTCGCACTCGCCGTTCCGCCGGGCTCGCGCATCAACGTGACCGCCGCCGAAACGATCACCGCTGCCGGCTTCCGTAACGCGCTGACGTTGCATGCGGTCGAGGGCCCGGTGTACGTGCGAGACCAACACGGCGATCTCAACGTCTCTTCCGAGCGCGGTCGGATCGTTTTGGACGAGACGGAGGCGAACCGCATTGCGCTTTCCACGCGAGATGGGCGCCTCATCGGAACGCGCGTGAGCATGCGCGGCCCCGCGCCGAGACTCGACGCGACCACTACCGACGGCCGCGTCGAAATGCAGATGAAACAACTCCCCCGCGACGGGCAGTACATGGTGCACACCGGGAGCGGTAGAATGAGGCTCGAGTTGCCGAGCGATAGCAACGTGACTGTTACGATGCGGACGGGCGACGGCGATATCTCGGCGACAGGCGTTGCTCTCACCGGGCAGGGTAAAGAGCGTCGTGCCGTGTTCGGTGATGGCGCCGCAGCGTTCGATCTTTCGACGGGCGATGGGCGCATCGAGCTCACGTCCGGATCTTCGGAGTAGGAAAATGGATGACAATTCGATCGCCGCACTCGCCGTAGTCTGCATCTTCGGGCTGCCGATCGTCGGCTGGATACTGATCCGGTTCATGCAGCACAGCGAGCGGATGGCGATGATCAAACACGGGATCGTCCCGCCCCAAGGGAATCCGGGAAAGTGGGACGCCGGCGCACGGTGGGCCTCCCCGCACAACGTCGCGCCGCCGGATGCTGCCTACAACTACGAAGCGCAGATCCAACTACGGCGCGGCATCCGCACGACGTTCATCGGTCTCGCGCTCTTCATCGGATTGTCGTTCATCGGCTTTCGCGGCGACGGAAGCTTCGTCCCCGGGCCGTGGCTCCTCGGCGGTTTGATCCCGATGTTCGTCGGGATCGCGCAAGTCATCAGCGCGGTGTTAGCGGGCGCCGAGTTCTCGCGGCCGCGTCCAAGCACGTACGCGCCGCAGCCGCCTCCGTCACAGCCGCCGCCGCAAGCGCCGCCGCCGAGCGGACCGTACACCTACAGGCCGCCCGGGAATCAAGAAGAGCTGCCGCGCTCGAAACCGCCGCAGCAGCTCTAGAAATCGAGAGGGGCGCCGGAGCGCCCCTCTTTGTGTGCTATTTGCAGGTGACCAGGGCCATAGCCCATCCCGACTTCGTTCGCGTGCGAACCAAATAGCCGTCGGGAGTGCGGTCGTAAACCTGATAGCCCGCTCGTAGCGCGTCGGCTAAGGTCTTGAAGACCACCAGACCAGCCATGCCGGGATCCTCCTTTCCCGCGATAGGAAATCCTACGATAAGGTAACGGTCTGAGAACGACGGTAGTTCGACCGCCGGTAGCATCGGTTATTAAAAGATGACGTAAAGCTTGTGACAGGGGGGTGGCACTGAACCGCACGAACTGATGTTTGTGACCCTCGCCTCGGCCCAAGCGCCCCGCGTGCACACCACCGTCGTCGCAGACCGTAGGGAGCCGTATCCGGGGATCGCAATCGTCGGCGTGCATGCGCCGGCGTTGGTCGCAGCGGTGAGGCCCGGACAGTTCGTCATGGCGGTTCCGCCGACGGGCGTTCTGGCGGCGACCGCGCTCGGCGTCTATGAAGCGCAAGGGCAACGGGCGAGCATCATGGTCGTGAGCGCAGGGCCGCGAACGTCCGAGCTTGCGTCGCTCGAAACG
>JAFAMS010000002.1 GCA_019233165.1 Vulcanimicrobiota bacterium
ACGTCAAGCGGATCCCGGTCGGACACGCGGGGCGTCCCGAGGACATCGCAGCCTTGGCGGCGTTTCTTTGTTCTACGCGCGCCGGCTATATCACCGGGACGGCGATTCAAGCCGACGGCGGGACGATCCGGAGTCTACTGTGAGGGGATCATGCAACTCCTGAAAGATCGCTTCGATCCCGAGGCGGAGAAGCGTTATCGAGCCGCCGGTCTCTGGAAGGAAACGACCGCGTGCGAAGTCCTCGAGGAAAACGCCCGGCGATTTCCCGAGCGGGTCGCGATCGTCGACGGCCGCACGCAGCTCACCTACGGCGAGTACTGGGACGCGGTTCGGCGCCTAGCGACGCACTTCGTTCGCATCGGACTTAGCCGCGACGACGTCATCGCCGTGCAGCTCCCGAACTGGGTCGAATTCGCAGTCGCCGTGAACGCCGCAATGCTGGCGGGTATCCCTTTCTGCCAGTTCCATGCAGATTTCCGCGCCAAAGAGGTCGAGTTCATCCTCTCGTTCGCCGAAGCGAACTGCTTCATTTTTCCGCAAGAGTTTCGGGGGTTCGCGTACCAGCCGATGGTCGAGGAGATGCGGCCGCGCCTGGGACGGCTGCGGCACCTCCTGAGCGACTTCGATCTGCGCCGGTTCTTGAGCGATCCCTCGCAGCCGATCGACGACGCCGCGCTGGACGCGAGGCGTCCGAAGGGCGACGACCTCTGCCGCGTCGCGTTCACGTCGGGGACGACCGGCGATCCGAAAGCCGTGCAGCACACCTACAACACGACGCTCTCGGCGTGCTACATCTGTAACCGCAACCAGCTCTTCGATGCCGGCGGCGCGACGCTGATCTTCCTTCCGGTCGGCTTGAACTGGGGTTTAATGCTCGTGCTCGAAGCGATCCTCGCCGGCGGGAAGGCCGTGTTGATGGAGCGCTTCGAGGCCGGCGACGCAATGCGGTTGATCGAACGCGAGAAGATCACGCATTTCGCTTCCGCTCCGGCCGGCGTCATCGCGTTGCTCGATCATCCCGACTTGGGCAAGTACGACCTTTCCTCGCTCAAAGCGTACGTCGTCGGGGGCGCGTCGTGTCCGATCGAGGTGATCCGCCGCGCCCAGCGCGATATCCCCGGGCGTCTCGTCGAAATGTACGGGATGCTGGAAACGGGCTCGCAAGCGCAGACGCTGCTCGGCGACGATCCGGAACGCGTCGTGGGGCTCGTAGGCCGTCCGGTACCGGAGGTTCCGCTTCGGATCCTCGATGAAAACGAGCGTGACGTGCCGGCCGGAACGTCCGGTGAGATCGCAAACGTCGGACCGTCGGTGACTCCCGGCTACTACAACAACCCCTCTGCCAACGAGCGCGCTTTCACGAAAGACGGCTGGTTCAAGACCGGCGATCTCGGCGTCCTCGATGCGGACGGCTTTCTCAAGATCGTCGGGCGCAAGAAAGAGATGATCATTCGCGGCGGGGCCAACATCTATCCGCGCGAGATCGAAGAAGTGCTTTTCCGGCATCCCGCGGTTGCGGATTGCGCCGTGGTCGGTCTTCCCCATCCCCGCACCGGCGAGCAAGTCGTTGCGTGCGTGGTGCTGCGGCCCGGCGCGAGCTTTACGTTCGAGGACATGACCGCGTTCCTGGCGCCGCAGATCGCGAAGTACAAGGTCCCCGAACGTCTGGAGCTGATCGAGGCGTTGCCCCGGACGCCGACCGGGAAAGTGCAAAAGGGACGATTGCAGGAAGCGATCGCGCCGGTTGGAGCCGCGCGATGATCGTCGACATGCACTCGCACTGGGGTACGAAGCGCGGATACCCGCTGCAGACGCCGGAGCAGCTCGCACAGCAGAAGCGCACCTGGAACTCGGAGCCGCGGTATTACACCGAAGACGAGCAAGCGTCGTACTTTCGCGAGAGCGGCGTCCGCGCGATCCTCGATCTCGGCTTCGACAAGCACCTCGTCGGCGAGGAAGCGCGCGCGATCCACGACTACGTCCTCGAGTATCAACGGCGGCACTCCGATTGCGTGCTGGGCAATTGGATTCACGTCGACCCGACGGCCGGGAGGCTCGCACTCGAGGAATTCGAACGCTGCGTCC
>JAFAMS010000118.1 GCA_019233165.1 Vulcanimicrobiota bacterium
CGGCCGCGCGAGTCCCAAGAAAGTCTCGGTCGGTTCTGTCCCAGGAGAGCCCGGCACCTGCGGTTCCCTGAGAACACATAAATGCGTTTAGCCTATAGGGAGCCGGGCTGTCATCCGACGCATCGCCGTTCGTTACACCCAATGTCCCAAAGGAGCGCTCATGACCCGCTCGCCTCGCAGAACATTTCTCACCCGCACTGCCGCTGCCGCGAGCTTCGCCTCAATCGGGATCGTGCGCGCTCCAGCCAAAGCTGCGGAGTTCTCGTACAAGTACGCGAGCAATGTCGACGTCTCGCATCCGCTCAACGTTCGAATGGTCCAGTTCTGGTCCGAAGTAAAAAAGGAGACGAACGGCCGGCTCGAGGTCCAGAACTTTCCGAACAATCAGCTCGGCGGGGACACGGCGATGCTCAGCCAGCTCCGCTCCGGCGCGCTGCAATTCTTCACCCTCGACGGCGGGATCTTGCAGTCGGTCGTCCCGGTCGCCGCGATTCAAGGTGTCGGCTTTGCGTTCAAAGACGCCGCGCAGGCGTTCGGCGCCTTCGACGGCGCGCTCGGCGATTACGTGCGGCGGGAGATCAAGGCCAAGGGCATCTGGGTTTTCGACAAGATGTGGGATATCGGGATGCGGAACGTCACCTCCAGTAAGGGACCGATCCGTACCGCCGACGATCTCGCGAACTTCAAGATCCGCACGCCGCCCGGAAAGTTATGGGTCGACCTGTTCAAGGCGCTTGGGGCGTCGCCGACCGCAATCAACTTCAGCGAGGTGTACACGGCGCTTCAGACCAAAGTGGTCGACGGTCAAGAGAACCCGCCGGCCGTCATTCAGACGGCTCGGCTTTTCGAGGTGCAAAAATACTTGAGCATCACCAACCACATGTGGTCGGCGTGGCACATGCTTGCGAATCTCGACGCGTGGAACGCCCTGCCGAAGGACGTTCAGGCGATCGTTGCGCGCAATGCCGCGAAGTACGCGTTGCTCGAGCGCCGCGACAACCAGGTGCTCAACGAGACGCTCGTCGACAAGCTGCGACGCGAGGGGATGGTCGTCAATGCGGCCGACGTCTCCGGCTTCCGGCCTCGCCTCGCCGGGTTCTACAAACAGTACCGTGCGGAGTTCGGCGAGACGGCGTGGGGTCTGCTCGAGCAAACCAGCGGGAAGCTCGGATAGCGAGGAGATGAAGAGCGTGTCGCGGGAACTCAGGCGCGATGGCAGTCGGTGAGATCGATCCGGTAGCCGCGACCGAGGCCGCCGAAGGCCTCGAGCGTCCGCCCTCCGGGCTGTGGCGTCCGTGGACGCGCGCGATCGATCGCGCGATCGGCGCGGTCGTCGAGCCGATCGCGGCGGTCATCCTGGTCGTCGAGGTCGCGATTCTGGCGAGCGGCGTTTTCTCGCGCTACGTTCTGCACAACGCGATCGTTTGGACCGACGAGCTGGCAACGATTCTGTTCTTGTGGCTCGCCATGCTCGGGGCGGTGATCGCGTATCGCCGCCGCGAGCACATGCGCCTCACGGCGCTCTATCGGCGCCGACCCGCCCGACAGCAGCAGATCTTCGATGCGATCGCAGCGTTCGTCGTCGCGGCATTTGCGATCGAGCTGATGCCGGCGAGCTATCGCTTCCTCTTGCAAGAGACGATCGACCTGACGCCGGCCCTGAATATTCCCCGTTCCTACGTCGTCGCAGCGATCATCGTCGCGCTCATCTTGATCCTGATCATGTCCCTGCTGCGGCTGATCGACGCCGATCCGAAGATTTCCGTTCCTGTCGTCGGGGTCGCAATCGTGATCTCGGTGATCGCCGTATTGCTGCACCCATTCTTGGCCCCGCTCGGGAACTTCAACCTCGTCTTGTTCTTCGTCGTCCTCGTCGGGGCGCTCATCACGATCGGCGTCCCGATCGGCTTCGCGTTCGGGTTTGCGACGCTGAGCTATCTCGCGCTGACGACGACGGTCCCGCTCAACACCGTCGTCGGCCGGATGGACGAAGGCGTCTCGAACTTGGTGCTGCTCGCGGTACCGCTCTTCGTGCTGCTCGGTCTCTTGATGGAGATTGCGGGGATCGCGAGCCGGTTGGTCAATGCGATCGCCGCGCTGATCGGACACGTCCGAGGCGGCCTTGGGATCGTGTTGCTCGGCGCGATGTACTTGGTCAGCGGGATCTCCGGTTCCAAAGCAGCCGACATGGCGGCGATCGCGCCGGTTCTCTTCCCCGAGATGGAGCGCCGCGGACAAAAACGCGCGGAGATGATCTCGCTCCTCTCTGCGTCGGGCGCGATGTCGGAGACGATCCCTCCCAGCTTGGTCTTGATCATCATCGGCTCGGTGACCGGCGTCTCGATCGCCGCGCTCTTCACCGCGGGTCTCCTCCCGGCTGCGATCTGCGCGCTGACGCTCGTCTTCGTCGTACTCTGGCGCTCGAAAGACGACAAAGTCGAGCTCGCGGCGCGTCCGTCGTTACCGGCGATCGTCAAGGCGATCGTGATCGCGATCCCGGGGCTCTTGCTACCGCTCGTGATTCGCGCATTCGTTTTGGGCGGGGTCGCGACCGCGACCGAAGTGAGCACCGTCGGCATCATCTACACGATTCTGGTCGGCGTCTTGATCTATCGCGAGTTTCCGCTTTCGCGAATCTATCCGTGCTTGCGGGAGACCTGCGCTCTCACCGGAGCGATCATGTTGATCATCGCGACCGCAACGTCGATGGGCTGGTCGCTCACGCAATCCGGGTTCGCGCAGCAGCTTGCCGATTCGCTCAAAGCGGCGCCGGGCGGAGCGGCGGGGTTCATGGCGCTCTCGATCGTGCTCTTCACGGTGCTCGGCTCCGTCCTCGAGGGGATCCCGGCGATGGTGCTCTTCGGCCCGCTGCTCTTCCCGATCGCCAAACAGTTCGGCGTCAACGACGTGCATTATGCGATCGTCGCGATCATCGCGATGGGGATCGGGCTCTTCGCGCCACCGCTCGGCGTCGGTTACTATGGTGCCTGCGCGATCGGCAAGGCCTCGCCGGACGAAGCGGCGATCCGCGTCATCCCGTATCTCGGGGCGGTATTGCTCGGCTTGATCCTGATCGCGTACGTTCCGTGGCTCTCGACGGGCTTCTTGGGGAAACAGCCGGGGCAATAGAACCGCTCGCTACCGGTTCGTGAGGTGAGCGCGAATCGGGTCGCCGACCAAGATCTCGATCAAGAGACCTGCGACGATCGCGCTCGATTCGAGGATGGTGAACTCGCTGCGGACGTCCGCTACCGTCACGCTGAGCATCAAAAGCGCTCCTGCGACGAGCAGCAGCGCGCCGAGGACGAACCGCCAGATGCCCCGCGCGAGCGTTCGGGCCGACCGAAATCCGGCCCCGACCTGCGCAAACAAACGTGACGGGGGACGCGTCCCGATATCCCACACGACGAACGCGAGCGCGTGAAGCATCACGGCGACGCACACGAATGGCGCCGCACGTAAAGCTAGGTCGATTGCTCCTCTTCCGGCCAGCCGGCGATCTCGCCCAGCGCTGCCGATTTTGCAACCTTCAGGCCGAGCATCACGCACTTCAGCCGTGCCGGACTGATCCCGATTCCGACGTTGTCGAGGACGGTTTGTTTGTCGAGCCGCGCTACGTCGGCGAGCTTCATTCCGCGCAACGTCTCGCTCAACATCGACGCCGAGGCTTGACTGATCGCGCAGCCTCGCCCGGAAAACCGCACGTCCTCGACGACGCCGTTCGGGTCCACTTTGAACTCGAACCGAATCCGGTCCCCGCAAAGCGGGTTGAGGTCTTCCGCGACCGCAGTAGCGCCCTCGAGCGAGCCAAAATTACGCGGTTGCCGATAGTGGTCAAGAATGTATTCTTTGTAGAAATCGTCCATGCTGGCTAAGCGAGTTTGAAGATCTTGGCGGCTTTTTGGAGGCTTTCGATCAGGGCGTCGACGTCGGCTTCCGTGTTGTAGATGTAGAACGAGGCGCGTGCGGTTGCCGGCCAACCCATGCGCTCCATCAGGGGCATCGTGCAATGGTGGCCGGCGCGAATACAGATTCCGTCGGTGTCGAGGATCGAGGCGAGATCGTGTGCGTGGATGTCGCCTAGGTTGAACGAGATGACGCCGGCGCGCGGCTCGGCGCCCGGCGGCCCGTAGACGGCGAGGCCGCGCTCGGCGAGCTCGACCAGACGCTCGAGCGCGTATGCGGTCAAGCGAACCTCGTGCGCGCGGACCCAGTCCATGCCGAGCTCGTTCAAGTAGTCGATCGCGGCTCCCAAGCCGATCGCGTCCGCGACGTTACTGGTGCCCGCTTCGAACTTCCACGGAATTTGATTGAAGTCGGTCTGCGTGTACGCAACGCTGCGGATCATGTCGCCGCCCGTCAAGAACGGCGGCATCGCCTCGAGGAGCGTTCGCTTCCCATAGAGGAAGCCGATCCCGGTCGGCCCTAGCATTTTGTGGCCGCTGACCGCCATGAAGTCGAGATCGAGCGCGCGAACGTCGACGCTAAAATGCGGGACGCTTTGCGCGCCGTCGACGAGGACCAGCGCTCCCGCGCGATGTGCCGCGTCGACCAGGCGTTCGAGCGGGGCGATCGTTCCGAGCGTGTTGCTGACGTGCGAGAGCGCGAGCAGCTTCGCGCCGTCGAGCAAACGATCCAGATTGTCGAGAACGTGGACTCCCCGCTCGTCGACCGGGATGAAGCGCAACTCGGCGCCGGTGCGCTTTGCGAGGAGCTGCCAGGGAACGAGGTTGCTGTGGTGCTCGAGTTGCGTCGCGACGATTGCGTCGCCGGGATGCAAGTGCTCGAGTCCCCAGGAGTGCGAGACCAGATTGATCGCTTCGGTCGCGTTTCGCGTCCAGACGATCTCGGCCGGATGGGCCGCATTTACGAAGCGCGCGACTTTCGCTCGCGCCTCCTCGAACGCTTCGGTCGCGAGTTCGGCGATCTCGTACACGCCGCGGTGAATGTTGGCGTTGTACTCGCTGTAATAGCGCACCAGCGCGTCGATGACCGCCTGGGGCTTCTGCGAAGTCGCCGCCGAGTCGAGATAGACGAGACGCCGGCCGCGCGACGTCGGCTTGCGCAGGATCGGAAAATCGAGCTGAACCCGCGAGGCCTTGGCGTCGGCAGGTGCGAGGCTCGTCATGCGATCTTCTCGGCGAGCGATCGTCGAAGCTCGTCGCGGAGCGCTTCCCCGGGGAAGCGCGCGAGCGCCGGCTCGAAAAAGCCGAGCGCGATCATCCGCTCCGCTTCTTCCCGCCCGATCCCGCGCGTCATCGCGTAAAAAACTTCGTCTTCATCGATTG
>JAFAMS010000230.1 GCA_019233165.1 Vulcanimicrobiota bacterium
TTGCGACCAAGATCGCCGCGGCGGCGTAGATTGGCCACGTCGCGGCGAGGTCGGATGCGAGCCGCTTTCCGACGCCGTCGAAGAGCACGGGAAGCCCCGGGCCTGGTTGAAACAGATACAGCGCGAGAAGGGCGCCGATCAATCTTGCTCCGGCGCCGACTAGCCTGACCGGTTCGACGCTCCACGACAACCGCGGCCAAAGCTGCGCCGCGAGCGAGCGCGCGAGAAAGCATGCCTCGGCCCCGAGCGCAACAACCGCGAGGGTCGCGGACACGGCGACGAGCGAACCGCCTACCGAAAAACCGCTTTCGAAACCGGCGGCTACGAAAGGAAGGCTAACGAGAAACGCGAGGGCGCCGACGGCGAGCGCATCGGCGACGCGCGCGAACCGTTCGGTCCGCTCGTGAAGCCCCGCGCAGCGCGCGCACAGGAGAAGCTCGCGTCGCGCGGCGGAACGCCTCGGGACGAGAACGAGAACGGCGACCGCTTCGAGCGCGACCAGGAGCCCGAACGGGACGTAGCCAGGGACGACGGGCAACGCCGGAGGACCCATCCGAGGACGTTCCTGCTGCTCGATGAGCCCATCCTCTTGGAACCGTTTGGGAACCGGGGGAGCGGTCTTAAACTCGACTTCACGTGGGAGCGTTATGGTGCGAACAGTTTCATGAACGACTTCGAGCTCAGTCGCGGTACGTTGCTGGCAGCTGCGGGTGCCGTCGCGGTTACGGCAGGTTTCGGAACCACAGCCGCGCGCGCCGCCACGCCGTCCGGGTCGCCGCCGGTTGGGGGGCTTCACCTCCAGTTTGGCGCGGATGCGTCGTCCGAGATGGTCGTCTCGTGGCACGCGCTGCAATCGGTGCGACGGCCTCGCGTCATCCTCGGTCAACTCGACGGCCGGCTCGAAAAAACCGTCGCGGCGCGCGAGACGAGCTACACCGACGGGAAGTCCGGTCAGGTCGTTTACGCCTATCACGCCGCCGTGAACGGGCTGCGGCCGAACTCCTCGTACCTGTACGGAGCGCTGCACGACGGTGCGAGGCCCGAGTTTGGGACGTTTACGACGGCGCCGCGCGGTCGGGCGCCGTTCACGTTCACGAGCTTCGGCGATCAAGGGACGCCGACGCTCGGGAAAAAATTCGTCCCGCCTTCCGGCGTGACGCTAGCGAGCCCGCCGTACGTCAACGACAATCTCGGTTCGCCCGCGGCGAGCGATACGACGCTCGGCGTCGAGCGGCTGCGCCCGTTGTTTCATCTGTTCAACGGCGACTTGTGCTATGCGAATTTGGCGAACGACCGCGTGCGCACTTGGTGGGACTTTTGGGAGAATAACACTCGCAGTGCACGCAATCGCCCGTGGATGCCCTCGGCTGGAAATCACGAGAACGAATTGGGCAACGGCCCGATCGGGTATGCCGCGTATCAGACGTATTTTTCATTGCCACCGGCCGCCGGTCAGACCAGCGTCACGCGGGGACTCTGGTATGCGTTCACGGCCGGCTCCGTGCGGGTGATCAGCATTGCGAACGACGATGTCGTCTATCAAGACGGCGGAAACTCATACGTGCGCGGCTACTCGTCGGGAGCTCAAAAGGCGTGGCTCGAAAGTGCGCTAGCGGCGGCGCGGCGGGATCGCGCAATCGACTGGATCGTCATTTGCATGCATCAAGTCGCCGTCTCGACCGCCGACAAGTTCAACGGCGCCGATCTCGGGATCCGCCAAGAGTGGCTGCCGCTCTTCGATAAGTACGCCGTCGATCTCGTGGTCTGCGGACACGAGCATCATTACGAACGCTCGCACCCGATTCGCGGCCGCCAAGCGAACGGAACGCTCACGCCCATTCCGGCCTCGACCGCAACGGACTCGATCGACACAACCAAAGGAACCGTGCACATGGTCATCGGCGGCGGCGGAACGTCGGTCCCGTCGAACCAGCTCTTCTTCGATCCGCCGGCTTGCCGCGTCATCACCGCCGTGGGCGAGCCCGACGCATCGACCGGGAAGCGCGCGCCGGTCTACGTGAAGGAAGACGCACCGTGGTCGGCCGTGCGTAATGCGGCCAACTCCTACGGCTTCGCGGCGTTCAGCGTCGATCCGGGCTCGCAACCGGGCGGGATGACGACGATCGAGGTCACGTACCACGACGTCCTCGGGAACGACGGCCGTTCGGCCCGGTTCGAAAACTTCACGTTGCGCCGCCCGCGCAGAGGCTAGCAGCTAGCCGATCGTCAGGACGATCTTTCCTTTCGCTCGGCCCGACTTGCTGAGCGCGAGCGCACGGTCGGCGTGCGATAGTTCTTCTTCCGCGGTGATAGTTGCGTCGAGCTTGCCGTCGTCGGCCATCGTGGCGAGTGCGCGAAGGCTTGCGTCTGAGGACTGGGGCGTTTGGTTGAGGACGATATTATACGCATCGATCCCGCGACTCTTGAACCAGGCGACATCGGCGCTGCCGATCGTCGAGGCCGCTTTTCCGCCGCGCCGCACCAACTCGCCGAAATATTTCATCCCGGTCGCGTCGTGAACGAGATCCAGGAGCGCGTCGACGCCGGTGGGATGAAGGGCGCGAATCGCCCCGAGCTCGTTCTCGGAATCGTATGCGATCGGCTCGTCGACGCCGCGGTCGCGAACGAAATCCAGATTGCTCGAATGAGCGGTCCCGACGACGGTGGCGCCGCGCGCGTGCGCGATCTGAGACGCGAAGCTGCCGACGCCGCCGGCCGCACCCGCGATGAGGAGAAGGGTGCCGCGCGAGACCCCAAGGAGATCGAGCGACGCGAGCGCCGTCAATCCCGCCGTCGGCAGCGACGCGGCGTCGGCGTCATCCACGTCGCCTGGAATCTTCGAAGTCGGCTCGGCGGCCGACATTTCGGGAACGAGCGTGTACTGCGCGTAACTGCCGTAAGAGCGCGCGATCCCGAAGATGCGATCCCCGACCGCGTATCGTCTGACGTCGGAGCCTACCGCGACGACCTTTCCGGCAAAGTCCTGACCGAGGACGAACGGGAGCCGGCGATCGGTCGGAACGAGGCCGTCGCGGATCATCCAGTCGATCGGGTTAACGCCCGCAGCGGCGACCTGCACGAGCACGTCGTCGGCGGAAATGCGCGGCACGGGAAGCTCGTGCAGCGAGCCTTGTGCTCCGATGCGCTCGACGGCGAACGCCATCATCCTATCATTTGACATCGTGCAAAGTATAACGCCGCGAGCCGGTCCGAGCTAGTTACTGGCGTTCATACCTTCCGCGCACGAGCTCGCAGCTCGGACTCCGCCGCGTCGAGGATCGCGCCGGCATCGTTGTCGGGGTTGTGCACGAACCCCGCGACGTTCGCCGTCGTCGAAGAGCCGGCGTCGACGAGACGAACGCGGATTCGATTCTCATGAATCGTCTCAGCGAGCTCCCAGCGCCCCACGCGTCGCGACAGGCGGCCCAGCGTCTTCACCGCGAGAAGTGCAGCCGTCTTCACCGACTGCCGAATCGGAGCCCCGATCGTGATCAGCACGGTGTGGCCCTCCGGGACCGCATCGTGCAGCGCTCGCTGCAAGTCGGCAACAAATCTGAGCGCAACCTTGTCGAACCGCAAGCGAATCTTCGTTCTGTCCTGCACGAGCGCGA
>JAFAMS010000288.1 GCA_019233165.1 Vulcanimicrobiota bacterium
GCGAGCGGACTCTACAGCGTCGACGATCCGTCCGCCGAGAACGCCGTCGTCGACGCGGCAGCCGCAGCCCGCCTTCCTGCGACCGGAGCGCACGAGATCACGAAACTGTACGGTTTGCGAACGCGGACGCGCACCGCGGTGATCAACGCCTCGATCTTGCCGCGGATGATCGAAACCGCAAACTCCGTCGAACGCAGCGTTGCGGGCGCGGGGATCCTCGCGCCGCTGATGATCATGCGCGGCGACGGCGGCGTGATGGGGATCGAACAGGTTCGGCGCCGGCCGATCCTCACGCTCGTCTCCGGGCCGGCAGCGGGGGTCGCCGGCGCCTTGATGCACGAACGCATCTCCGACGGGATCTTCCTGGAAGTCGGCGGGACGAGCGTCGATTGTTCGGCGATCCGCGACGGACGCGTCCAAGTCAGCTACGCGACGCTCGGCGGACACCCAACCTATCTGCAATCGCTCGACGTGCGTTCGCTGGGGGTCGGCGGTGGTTCGATCGTCCGTTTGCACGACGGCAAGCTCGACGTCGGGCCTCGCAGCGCGCACATCGCCGGACTCGACTACGCCGTCTATCAACGTCCGGAGGATCTCGCCGGTGCGAGCTTGTGCGCGCTCAGCCCGCTTGCAGGCGATCCGGCCGATTACGTTGCGATCGAAGCCGGCGGCCGCCGATTCGCGCTCACCCTTTCCTGCGCGGCGAACGTCGCCGGATTCGTCGAGCCCGACGATTGGGCGCGCGGGAACGTCGACGCGGCGCGCGCCGGATTTGCGCCGCTTGCCGCCGCGCTCGGCACGACGGTCGACGAGGCGGCGCAGCGCGTCGTCGCAGCGGCCGTTGCGAAAACGCGTCCGACCGTCGAGCAGCTCGCGAAGGACTATGGAATCGATCGCGGCCGTTTCGTCCTCGCAGGCGGCGGCGGCGGCGCTTCGACGCTCGTCCCGGCGCTCGCGAGAGCGCTGGGATGCGAGCACGCGATCGTTCGCAACGCACAGGTGATCTCGCCGATCGGGGTCGCGCTCGCACTGGTCCGGGAAGTCGTCGAACGGATGATCCCGCAAGCGAGCGCCGAGGATATCCGGCGGGTGCGTGACGAGGCCGCCGAGGCGGCGGTCGCTTCGGGCGCCGCCCGCGAGACGATCGAGGTCGAGGTCAGCGTCGATCGCCAGCGCAACGTCGTTCGTGCCATCGCGCTCGGTGCGACCGAGCTGCGCGCCCGCGATCTACGCGAGGTCGAGCTCGGTGAGGACGCTCGCCGCGCGCGTGCGGCCGAATCGCTCGCGGCGCCGACGGCAGAGATCGAGTTAGCGGCGCAAACGCCGCAGTTCTTCGTCTATCGCGCGCTGCTGAAACCGAAAGGTTTGCTCGGTCGGTTCGCGCGCGCGAAATCGGCGCTGCGAGTCCTTGACCGCGAGGGCGTCGTTCGCCTTCGCGTCCCCGATGGCCGCGTCGTCACGACGACGCGCTCCGGAGTCTCGGGCGAGCTGCGCTCGGTTCTCGACACGCTCACGTCCTACGACGATGCCGGAAAGCTGCTCCCTTCGGTTCACGTCGTCGTCAAAGACAAGATCGTGCACCTCGGCGGGCTCTCCGACGCGGAGCTCGTCGTTTCGCTGGCGGCGGACCAAATGGCGTCGATCGAACCCGGGGAACCGGCGCTGATCGTCGCCGAGGCGCGCGGGTGAGAGCGAGCGCGCTCGCGCGGCGCCTAGGCGCGAGCGTTGAACGGCGGACCGGCGGTCTCCGTCCGGGGCGATGCGTCCTCGCCGAGTACCACACCCGTCCGCGAACGATCGTCGTCTACGAAGATGCACTTGCGGTTGCATCGGCCGCCGCGCGAGACGAGCGGCTGCAATTCGGTGACGAGATCCTCGAAGAGCTCGCGATCGCGCACGAGTGCTTCCACATCCTCGATCCCGGCGGAAGCGAAGAAGGGGCGCACGCATTTGCGGCAGCGTTCCTCAAACTTCCGACGTCGCCGGCGGTTCTCGAGCGCGCGCTCGCGCGGTACCTGGCGTGATCGGAATCGCGATCCTTTTCGCGATGGGCGTTTTCGTCGCGCTCATGATGACGCGTCGCCTCGCGACGCCGCTCGCGCTTTTTGCGCTCGCGATCGTCATCGGCATCTTGCTCGGCCTCCCTTGGATCGGGAAGAGCGAGAGCATCCTCGGCGGGATCGTTTCGGCGGGTGCGGTGACGCTGGCAACGACGATGGTAACGGTGATCTTCGGCAGCTGGCTCGGCGCCGTCATGGACGAAACCGGGATCGCGCAAAGCCTCGTCCGCAAAGCCGTCGAGCTCGGCGGGGAGCGTCCGTATGCGGTCGCGTTCGGCGTGTGGTTCGTCTCGATCTTCGTCGGAACCGTGACCGGGAGCGCACCGGCCGCGATCCTGATCGGTTTGATCGGGATCCCCGCAATGCTGGCTGCCGGCGTTCCGCCGGTCGTCGCCGCCTCGACGATCGTCGTCGGCCTCGCGTGCGGGAACCCGTTTCAATTGCAGACCTGGAATTATCTCTCGCAAGCGCTCGGCGTCCCGATCGGCGACGTGCAAGCGTTCATGCTGCGCTTCTTTCCGATCGTGCTCGCCGGCGGGATCGTCTTTCTGCTCGTCCAGGCGCGTTTTGCCGGACGGGTCCGCGCTTGGGCCGTGAACGTGGGAGTCCCGCCGAAACGGGTGCCGGGATACGCGCTGATCACGCCCGTGATCCCGATCGGTCTCGTGCTCGGGAGCGCCGCGCTGCGCGCACCGATCGACATCATCCCGGCGGTCTTCGCAGGGATTCTCTACGGGGTTCTCACCACGCAGCCCCGCCGCTTCAACTCCATCATGCTCAAGACCGCGTACAAGGGTCTCGAGCTCGCTGCGGCGCCCACGTACCTCTTCATCGTGATCGGGATGCTGCTCACCGCGGTTCGGATGCCCGGGATCGTTCCGGCGATGAAGCCGATCGTCAACGCGCTCGCGCCCCACAATCCTTGGGCCTACGCGATCCTCTTCGGCGCGTTCGCGCCGCTCGCGCTCTACCGCGGTCCGCTCAACATCGTCGGAATGGGCGTCGGGATCGCCGGCGTTCTCCTGACGCTCGGAACGTATCCGGCGCTCCTGATCCTCGGGACGTTTGCGTCGATCAGCGTCATCGTCGGCGTTTCGGATCCGACCTCCACGCAGACGGTCTGGAGCGCCGAGTACTCCGGAGTCCGGCCTGAGGCTGTGATGCGCTTGACGCTCCCATACACCTGGGCGATCGCTATCGCGGGGATTATCTTGGCAGTGCTTCTCTACCTCCGGTAATTGGCGATGCACTT
>JAFAMS010000346.1 GCA_019233165.1 Vulcanimicrobiota bacterium
ACTGACCGTTCGGATACCGCGCTTTGATCTTATCGATCTCGGCGTTGATCTCGGCATCGGTCGGGTTGATGTTGTTCTCCTTCGCGTACTGATCGATCAGATCGCTCTGGATCATCTGCGTGAGCACGCCCTTGCCGGCCGGGCTCGCTTCGAGCTTCTTATCGTAATCGGCAGTGCTGATCTTCTGACCGTTGACGGTCGCGATCGTCGACGAGCTTCCGCATCCCGTCGCACCGAAGAGCAGGCTCAAAAGGGCGGCCGCAAGCACCGCCTTTGCGCGGTAATCGTTGTAGGAGAAGGTCATTCAGGCTCCCGACTAACCGGATTTCAACAAAAACGCGGAGATAACAGGCTCCGCAAACGCGCCAACGTTCGAAAGCATCGCGGGCGTTCCTTCCCGTCGGACCTTGCTTGCTTTACTAAACGGCTTCGACGAGCGAGCGGACGAGCGGCAACGCGTCCTTCGTGGTCTTCACGTTCGGCGGGAAGTCGATCGTGATCTTGCCGTCGCCGAAGCGGAAGCGGTTTTTCGTCAGCGATTGGATCTTCGGGATCGCGCTAGGTTCGAGCGCGAAGCCGGAACCGACGCCGAAGGTCAAACGCCTTTCGTCGATCACGACGCGGGTGACGTTCTTGCGAAGCGCGATCGTGCGCAGTTTCGTGATCTCGACCAAGTCGCGGAATTCGTCGGGGAACTCTCCGAACCGGTCGCGGACGCCGGCCGCGATCTCTTCGACCTCCGCTTCGCTGCGCGCGCCGGCGAGTTGTTGGTAGACGGCGATCTTCTGGGAGACTTGCGGGATGTAGTCGCTGGGAATGAACGCGTCGATCTTGACGTCGATGACCGCTTCGCGCCGGTCTTCTTCCGGCTTCTGCTTTCCGCGCCGCTCAGCGACCGCGTCGGCGAGCAGCGAGCAGTAGGTCTCGAAACCTACCGTTCCGATGTAGCCGGACTGTGCTGCGCCGAGCAGGTTCCCCGCACCGCGGATCTCTAGGTCGCGCATCGCGACCTGCAAACCGCTCCCCAAATGCGTGAACTCGCGAATCGCTTCGAGCCGAGCCTTGGCCTCTTCGGTGAGTGCCTTGTGCGCTTGATACAGCAGGTACGCGTACGCCTGCTGGTTGGAACGCCCGACGCGCCCGCGCAGCTGGTAGAGCTGCGCGAGCCCGAACTTGTCGGCATCGTTGACGACGATCGTGTTCACGTTCGGGATGTCGATCCCGTTCTCGATGATCGTCGTCGAGACGAAGACGTCGATCTCGCCGTCGATGAAGCGCTGCATCACCGGGGCGAGCTCGGCTTCGTTCATCTGTCCGTGGCCGACGGCGATCCGCGCGCGCGGGACGAGCCTCTCGAGCGCTTTGGCGATGGCGTAGATCGACTCGATCCTGTTGTGCACGTAATAGACCTGGCCGCCGCGGTCGAGCTCCGAGGCGATGGCGCGCTGGACGACGGCATCGCTCGCCGGAACGACGACGGTCTTGATCGACATCCGGTTCTTCGGCGCAGTCTGGATGAGCGAAAGGTCTCGGACGCCGACGAGCGACATGTGCAGCGTCCGTGGAATCGGCGTCGCCGAGAGCGTCATCACGTCGACGTTGGTCCGCAGCTGCTTGAGGCGCTCTTTGTGCATGACGCCGAAGCGCTGCTCCTCGTCGACGACGAGGAGTCCCAGATCCTTGAAGACGACGTCCTTCTGCAGCAGGCGATGCGTCCCGACGACGATGTCGACGCTGCCGCCCGCGACGTCTCTCAAGATCGCTTGCTGCTCCTTGCGAGTCTTGAAGCGCGAGAGCTCTTCGATGCGCACGGGGAAGCTCGCGAAGCGCGTGCTGAACGTGCGGTAATGCTGCGACGCCAGCAACGTGGTTGGGACGAGGATCGCGACTTGTTTTTTCGCGAGGACCGCTTTGAAGGCGGCGCGCAGCGCGACTTCCGTCTTGCCGTACCCGACGTCGCCGCAGACGAGCCGGTCCATGGGGCTCGTGCGCTCCATGTCGTTCTTGACGTCGTGGATCGCCTTGAGTTGATCCGCCGTCTCCTCGTACGGGAAGGCTTCCTCGAGTTCGGCTTGCCACGGCGCATCGGGGCCGAAAGAAAAGCCTTGCGCGAGCTCGCGCTCCGCATAGAGCTCGACGAGACCCTCCGCGATCTTGGCAAGTTGTTCGCTCACGCGGCTCTTGGCGCGCGCCCAATCGGCGCCGCCCATGCGCGAGAGCCGCGGCGCGACGCCCTCGCCGGCGTTGTAGCGCGTCACCATGTGCATCTGATGCACGGGGACGAGCATCCGATCGGTACCGGCGTAACGGAGATCGAGATAGTCGCTCGTCGCGCCCAAGATCGTCTCGGTGCGCAAGCCCAGATATTGTCCGATCCCGTGGACGGCGTGGACGACGTAGTCGCCGACTTTAAGATCGGCGAGCGTTACGGGGACGCCTTCCTTGACGGCGCGCAGCTTGACGCGTTTCTGCGGCTGTCCGTAGATTTCGCGGTCGCCGAGGACGCGCAAACGTTGTGCCGGGATCGCAAAGCCGGCGTCGATCGAGCCTTGATCGACGTAGATCGTTCCGCGTGCCGGCTCCGCCGGAGGGACGCCGCGTTCGACCGGGAGCCCGGCGCCCCGCAACAGCTCGACCAGACGTGAGGCGCCGGATGCGACGAGCCACAACGTCTCCGCGTCCGCGATCCAGCCGCGCACCGATTCCAAGAACAGCTCGATCCGCCGGTTGAAATGCTCGGCCGGACGCGTTTCGAAGACGAAGCTTTCCAGTACGCGCGGAAGCCACGCCGCCGCGGCGTCACCTTCGATCGCGCCGGCGATCACGAGCGCACGCATGCGCGCGAGCTCTTCGCGCAGCTCGACGAAGCGGGGATACGGCGCGCTTACGTCGGCGAGCAGCGCTTCGCCGACTTCGTCGTCGCGGACGTCGAGCTCGCCCGACTCGACGCCGGCGAGGAGCACGTCGTGCTCGCGCGACCGCTCCTCGCTCAAGCTTTCGTCGACGGTTGCGAGCAGATGCGGCTCTTCGAGGACGACGACGGTCCGCTCGGAGAGGTAATCGAAGATCGTTGCATGCCGCTCGTGCGCGAGCGAGAGCCACGGTTCGGGAATGTCGGCCCCGCCGGCAAGATACGCGCGGACGGCGGAGACGAGATTCGGCTCGCCGGCGATGCGCTCCAGAACGCGTTCGCGATAGACCGGCTCGCGCGGAATCTCCGACCACGGCGCGATTAGGAGCTCGTACAGCGGCTCGCCCGCGTCGCTCCGCTGCGATTGCAGGTCGAAGGGCCGCATCGCGTCGACGTCGTCGCCGAAAAACTCGATCCGCACCGGGCGCGCGGCGCTCGCCGCAAAGACGTCGATGAGCCCGCCGCGCACCGCGTACTCTCCCGCGGCGCTGACGACGTCGACGCGGTGATACCCGAGCTGATACAGCCGTGTCTGCGTGAGCTCGAACCCCGCTTCGACCCCGGTCTTCAGCCGGAAGCAAAGCGCTTCGAAGATCTCCGGCGGGATGAGGTATTGCCGCAACGCCGCGACCGGCGCGACGACGAGCAGCGGGCGGCGCGCGCACAAATCGGCGAGCAGCGTCATCCGCGCGCTGCGCTCGGAGGGACTCTCAAGCGCGCCGATGCTTTCGTCGCGGGGACGCATGAGCGCGACGGTCTGCGCTTCGCTATCGCCGAGGTAATACAGGAGGTCGGCGAACGTGCGCTCGGCGACGTCGCCGGTCGGAACGACGACGAACATCTGGCCGCCGAGCGCTTTGAAGAGGCCCGCGAGCACGTAGGGCCGCGCTGCCGACCCCGTTTCGTGCAATGCGAAGGCGCCGGCTCCAGGGGTGCGGAGCCGGTCGAGCAGGCCGCCGAGCGGCGAGCGGAGCCCGCCGGGGGCCCGAACGAGAGACGGTGCGAGCGGCACGGAATCGATATAGTAGCACAGCGAAGAAGACGGCGTGGAAGGTTTTCTGGGCGGCCGGCGCGTGCTCGTCACGGGGGGTGCGGGACTGATCGGCAGCGCGCTCATCTGGCACCTGAACCGGCTTGGAATCGACGACATCGTCGTCGCCGATCGCCTGGGCAGCACGGAGAAGTGGCGCCACCTCGTCCCGCTTCGCTTCCGCGACTACCTCGAGGCCGACGAACTCGCGCGGCTGGTCGGCGAGCGCCCGGGCGCCCTGCACGAGATCGGCGCGGTCTTCCATCTGGGCGCGTGCTCGTCCACGACGCAGACGGACGCGACCTATTTGATTCGGAACAACTTCGCATACACGAAGATGCTCGCGGAGTGGGCGCTCGACGGCGGACGGCGTTTCGTGTACGCGAGCTCCGCGGCGACCTACGGCGCCCGCGAAGACGGGTTGCGTGAGGATCTCGATCCTTCCGAGCTGCGGCCGCTCAACATGTACGGCTACTCGAAGCAACTGTTCGACACGTACGCCGCGCGAAGCGGAATTCTCGATCGCATCGTCGGCTTGAAATACTTCAACGTCTACGGCCCCAACGAGGATCACAAGGGCGAGATGCGCTCGGTCGTCGCCAAAGCGTACGAATCGATTCAGAGCTCGGGGGTCGTGCGGCTCTTCAAGAGCTATCGCTCCGGAATTGACGACGGCGAGCAAACGCGCGACTTCATCTACGTAAAGGACGCGGTAGCGATCAGCGTTTATTTGGCGGCCGAGCCTTCGGCCCGCGGGCTCTACAACGTCGGCTCCGGCCTCTCGCGCAGCTGGCGGGATCTGGCCGAGGCCGTCTTCACGGCGCTCGAGCGGAAGCCGCGGATCGAGTTCGTCGAGATGCCGGAGTCGCTGCGGCCGCGTTACCAGTACGCGACGCGCGCTTCGATCGACCGCCTGCGTTCCGCGGGGTACGAC
>JAFAMS010000388.1 GCA_019233165.1 Vulcanimicrobiota bacterium
ACGCCCACACGAGACCGAGCGTCGCGAGCAGCAACGGGATCCCGCCTTCGACGAGCGATTGAAGGTACCACGAGTTTGCATGGGTCTTGATTCCCGCCGGCGCAACCGACGGTAGTAACAGCTCGAAGTTCCCCGCGCCGACGCCGAGAATCGGATGCCGTTCCCACCGTGCGAGCGCCGCTCGCCACAAGACGCTCCGCGTGCCGACGCCGCCCGCGTGTTCGACTTCGCCGAACGAGATGAAGCGCGAGCCGACGTCGCTGACGTGCCAGCCGATCAGAACGGCCGCCGCAGCGAGCGCCCCCGCTGCGAGCGCGCCGCCGAGCCATGCAAGATGGGAGCGCCGATACCGAAGGACGATCGCAAGCGCCAGCAAGCCGGCGAAGAGTCCCGCGCGCGAGAGCGTCAAGATCAGCGCCGCGCTTCCCAACGTAGCGGTCACAAGCGCCGGCGCGGAGATGCGTTCGATCGCAAAGATCGCAACGAAGGGTAAGACGATGCCGAGATAGCCGGCGAGCTGATTCGGTCCTTCGAGCGGTCCGGCGATCCGCGGGTACGCTTTTCCGGCGTACCAAATCCCTGAGGGAGCTCCGGAGATTTCCTGCGAGAGCGCGACCGCGGCGACGACCGCGACGGTGGCGAGAAGCGCGACACGCAAGCGCCGCCTGTCCGGATCGAGCGACCACGCGATGGCTGCGACCACGAAGGTGGCGAGGTATTGGACGGCTTTGAGCGTCTCGCGCAAGACCGCGCCGCGGTCGACGGCCGGAATCGCCGAAAGCGCGGTCGCCACGACGACGGCGGCGAGCGCGAGCAGGAGACCGTACGGAGCGCGCTCCCTGAAGATTCGCAGCGAAGGTCTTGAGAGCGCGAGCGCGAGCGCGGCCGCGACCAGGGCTACTTTCCCGAACGTGATCGTCGTCGGGCCGACCGAATGACCGAACGCGAACGGTCCCGTTGCGAGCAGCGCGACGACCGCATCGGCCGGTCGTCGAAGCGTCGCGGCGAAGACGACGGCGCCGAGCGCCGCGAAAACCGCGAGCGCCGTCGGGTCGAGCGGCGGCTCGATGCTCATGCGGCGGGCTTCGTCCTCGGGACTGCGAACACTCCGTCGTGATGAACCTCTTCGAGGTCAGACGCGCGATCGAGCGAAAGCGCGACGGCGAAGCACTCGCCGACGCAACGATCGAAGCGCTGATCGCGGGCTACGTCGCCGGCCGCATCGACGAAGCGCAGATCGCGGCGTTCTTGATGGCGTGCGTCCTGCGAGGACTCGACGAGCACGAGACCGAGACGCTGACGCGTGCGATGATCGCCTCGGGAGAAACCGTCGATCTCGGCCTCGACGCGGTCGACAAGCACTCGACCGGCGGCGTCGGCGATACCGTTTCCCTCATCGTCGTCCCGCTCGTCGCGGCGTGCGGGGTTCCAGTCGCCAAGCTCAGCGGACGCGCGCTCGGGCACACCGGGGGGACGCTCGACAAGCTCGAGGCGATTCCGGGTCTCTCGACGGAGATGACGATCGAACGCTTCCGCGCGCTCGTGCGCGAAATCGGCTGCGCGATCTCGTCGCAGAGCGAGCGGCTCGTTCCGGCCGACAAGAAGCTCTACGCGTTGCGCGACCGCACCGGAACGATTCCGGAGCGCGGTCTCATCGCCAGCTCGATCGTCTCCAAGAAGATCGCCGCCGGAGCTCGTTGGATCGTCTACGACGTCAAGTGCGGACGCGGCTCGTTTTTGCGAACCGAGAGTGAGGCGCGGGCGCTCGCCGGTTCGTTCGTTCGGCTCACCGAGTCGTTCGGGCGCGGTGCGATCGCGCACCTCACCGACATGGAAGAGCCGCTCGGCCCGGCGATCGGGAGCGGGGTCGAAGCGATCGAGGCGCGCGACTTCTTGCGCGGAACGCGCCGCGACCGGCGGCTCGAAGCGGGGATCCGTCACGTCGGCGAGGCGATGCTGGAGATCGCCGGCGCGCCGAAAGAGCGGCTGCAGCGCGCGCTCGACGACGGCAGCGCGTACGAAAAATTCGTCGCACTCGTTGAAGCGCAAGGTGGGTCGCGGAGCGCACTCGAGGAGATGACGCCGCTTCCGGCGCGGCTCGCTACCGCCGCGCAAAGCGGTTTCGTCGATTCGCTCGACACGGTCGCCCTCGGAGAGCTGGGCCACGACCTCGTCGCGAGCGAGGGGGCGTTCGCCGGCGTTCGCTTGGCCGTGAAGCTCGGTGACGCCGTCGCGCAAGGGGAGATCGTCGCGGAGCTGTACGGCGGTGACGACGCGGCCGAAGCGCGGCTGCACGCCGCCGTCTCGATCGGGGCGGTTCAGCCGCGTTCGCGGACGCTCGTCATCGAATCGATCGGTTCGAGCTCCCCGTCCCGGATCACGTCAGCGATCAGGTAGAGAGGGCGTCCTTTCACTTGATCGTAGATTCGCCCGACATACTCGCCAAGCGTTCCGATCGCGATCAGCTGAACGCCGCCCAGGAAGAGGATCGCGAAGATCGTCGAGGTGTATCCCGGGTAGTTGTAACCGGTGAAGAGCTTGATGAGGATCTCGGCGATCGCAACGACGAATGCGATGATCGAGACGGTGAAGCCCAAATAGGAGGCAAAACGCAGCGGAACGTCGCTGAAGCTCGTGATCCCGTCGATTGCGAAGCGCAGCATCTTCCGGAACGGATATTTGGTCCTGCCGCTGAAGCGCTCGTCGCGATCGTACTCGACGCCGATTTGCGGGTACCCGACCCAGCTCACGAGTCCGCGCAGAAAACGGTGGCGCTCGCGCGTCATCTTGAGGATATCGACGACGCGC
>JAFAMS010000390.1 GCA_019233165.1 Vulcanimicrobiota bacterium
CCGGACCGCCGTCAGGCGATGGCGATGCGCTGGCTGATCGGTTTTGCCCGCCAGCGCCCGGGACATTCGATGGAAGAGAAGCTCGCCAGCGAGCTGATGGACGCCGCCAACAACGTCGGCGCCTCGGTGAAGAAGCGCGACGACACCCACAAGATGGCCGAAGCCAACAAAGCTTTTGCCCATTACCGCTGGTAGGCCGAAAAGACTCAATCATGGCTCGCGAATATCCGCTCGAGCGGACTCGTAACATCGGGATCGCCGCGCACATCGACGCCGGCAAGACGACCGCGACCGAGCGCATCCTTTTCTACACCGGCCGAACGCACAAGCTCGGCGAGGTCCACGACGGCGCCGCCACGATGGACTGGATGGTCCAGGAGCAGGAGCGCGGGATCACGATCACCTCTGCCGCCACGGCGTGCACGTGGCGCGATACGCGCATCAACATCATCGATACGCCTGGCCACGTGGACTTCACGGTCGAGGTCGAGCGTTCGCTCCGCGTCCTCGACGGGCTCGTCGCGCTCTTCGACTCGGTCGCGGCAGTTCAGCCGCAGTCCGAGACGGTTTGGCGCCAGGCGAACAAGTACAACGTCCCGCGGATCATCTTCGTCAACAAGATGGACCGCATGGGCGCGGATTTCTTCAACGTCGTCAACAAGGTTCGCGAACGCTTAGGCGCGCGCGCCGTCCCGATTCAGGTGCCGATCGGTGCCGAAGACAAGTTCAGCGGCGTGGTCGATCTCTTCTCGATGAAGAAGATCGTCTACACCGACGACCTCGGCTCGACGATGGCCCAGGAAGACGTCGAGCCCGGCGAGCTGCGCGATTTGGCGGAGAGCTGGCGGTTCCAGTTGATCGAAGCGATCGCCGAGCAAGACGACGAGCTTACCGAGCTCTACCTGGAAGGCAAAGAGATCCCGGTCGAGCGCCTCAAGCGGGCGCTGCGCGCGGCGACGATCCAAGGGACCGTTCTGCCGATGCTCTGCGGCTCGGCGTTCAAGAACAAAGGCGTCCAGCCGCTGCTCGATGCGGTCGTCGATTTTCTCCCCTCGCCGCTCGAGGCGAAGGCGATCGTCGGAACCGATCCCAAGAACGGCAACGAGCTCACGCGCAAGCCCGACGACAAGGAACCGTTCGCCGCGCTCGCGTTCAAGATCGCGACCGATCCGTACGGGAACTTGACCTACTTTCGCGTCTACTCGGGCGTGCTCGAGAAAGGCTCGTACGTCTACAACGCGCGCTCGGGCCGGAAAGAACGAATCGGGCGCATCCTGCGGATGCACGCGAACCACCGCGAAGACATCGACTCGATCGGCGCCGGCGACATCGCCGCGGCGGTCGGTCTGACCGACACGCGCACCGGCGACACCCTCTGCGACGAGAAGCAGCCGATCGTCCTCGAGACGATTACCTTCCCGGAGCCGGTCATCTCGCAGGCGATCGAGCCGAAGACGAAGGCCGACCAGGACAAGCTCGGCCAAGCGCTTTCGCGCCTCGCGCAAGAAGACCCGACGTTCAAGATGCGCACCGACGAAGAGACGCAGCAGACGATCATCGCCGGAATGGGCGAGCTGCACCTCGAGATCATCCTCGACCGGCTCAAGCGCGAATTCAAAGTAGAAGCGAACGTCGGAAAGCCGCAAGTCGCCTACAAAGAAGCGATCACGAAGACCGTTGAAAAGGAAGGCCGCTTCATCCGCCAGACCGGCGGTAAAGGGCAGTACGGCGACGTTTATATTCGCCTCGAACCGGGCGGGCCGAACACCGGCTACGTCTTCGAGTGGAAGATCGTCGGCGGCGCGGTCCCGCGCGAGTATCAAAAAGCGGTCCAGGAAGGGGTTCGCGAGGCGTCCGAATCCGGCGTCCTCGCCGGCTAT
Source organism: Vulcanimicrobiota bacterium (assembly GCA_019233165.1). GTDB lineage: Bacteria > Vulcanimicrobiota > Vulcanimicrobiia > Vulcanimicrobiales > Vulcanimicrobiaceae > JAFAMS01. The sequence goes on from JAFAMS010000390.1 coordinate 1,881, forward strand.
CCCGTTCTCGATTTCAAGGCGACGGCTTTCGACGGCTCGTACCACGACGTCGACTCTTCCGAGATGGCGTTCAAAATCGCCGCGTCGATGGCGTTCAAGGAAGCGAACCGGGCTGCGGGACCGATCCTGCTCGAGCCGATCATGGGTGTCGAGGTTACGACGCCCAAGGATTACCTCGGCGCCGTGAACGGCGATCTGATGCGTCGCCGTGGGATGATCCAGTCGACCGAAGAGGCGGCGGGCGGCGCGCAGGTGATCAAGGCGCACGTTCCCCTTTCGGAGATGTTCGGCTACGCGACCGATCTGCGCTCGTCCACGCAAGGGCGCGCGACGTATACGATGGAGTTCGCGCATTACGAAAAGGCGCCCAAGAGCATCGAGGAAGAGATCGTAGCAAAGTCACAGGGCAAGAAACCAGCCGCTTAGGCACACTCAGTAGAGGATAAAGAAAGCAAGCACACATTATGGCGAAGGCGAAATTCGAGCGGTCGAAACCGCACGTCAACATCGGGACCACGGGCCACGTCGATCACGGCAAGACGACGCTGACGGCAGCGATCATCAACTGCCTGGCGACCGAGAACGCGAACATCGCGAAGCGCAGCGTCGACGATATCGATAACGCTCCCGAAGAGAAAGAGCGCGGTATCACCATTGCGATTTCGCACCAGGAGTACGAGACGAAGAACCGCCACTACGCGCACGTCGACTGCCCCGGTCACGCCGACTACATCAAGAACATGATCACCGGCGCGGCCCAGATGGACGGAGCGATCCTCGTCGTTTCTGCTGCCGACGGGCCGATGCCGCAGACCCGCGAGCACATCCTGCTCATGAAGCAGGTCGGCGTTCAGTACATCGTCGTCTTCCTCAACAAGGTCGACATGGTGGACGATCCCGAGCTCTTGGATCTCGTCGAGATGGAAGTTCGCGAGTTGCTTTCCAAGTACGAGTTCCCGGGCGACGACATCCCGATCGTCCGCGGCTCGGCGCTCAAGGCGCTCAACTCGAGCGGGAAGCGCGGCGACGCCGATGCGGATCCGATCTTCGCTCTGATGGACAAGGTCGACGAATACATTCCGACGCCCGAGCGCGCGGTCGACAAGCCGTTCTTGATGCCGGTGGAAGACGTCTTCACGATCACCGGACGCGGCACGGTCGGAACCGGGCGCGTCGAGCGCGGTCAGATCAAGGTCGGCGAGGAAGTCGAGATCGTCGGGCTCACCGAGGCGACGCGCAAATCGGTCGTGACCGGGATCGAGATGTTCCGCAAGCTGCTCGACATCGGGATCGCCGGCGACAACGTCGGCGTGTTGCTGCGGGGGATCGAGCGCAACGAGATCGAGCGCGGCCAGGTCCTTGCGAAGCCCGGCTCGATCAAGCCGCACACCAAGTTCGCCGCCGAGGTTTACGTCCTCAGCAAGGAAGAGGGTGGACGGCACACGCCGTTCTTTGCGAACTATCGTCCGCAGTTCTATTTCCGTACGACCGACGTGACCGGAACGATCCGTCTCCCGGACGGCGTCGAGATGGTCATGCCCGGCGACAACGTCACGATGAACGTCGAGCTGATCACTCCGATCGCCTGCGAGGAAGGGCTTCGGTTCGCGATCCGCGAGGGCGGGCGCACGGTCGGCGCCGGCGTCGTGACGGCTATCGCAGACTAGCCAAGACGGTCCCAGCCGGGGGTTGACGCTAACCCCCGGCGTGTGGGACACTGCCGTGGTGCCGCGCCTTCGGGGTCGCGGACGTCGGTCTTTGAAAAGTGAACGGTTAAGAAAAGTATGGCGAAGCAGAAGATTCGTATTCGTTTGAAAGCGTACGACCATCGGGTCCTCGATCAATCCGCCGAGCGGATCGTCGAGACGGCGAAGCGTACCGGCGCGTTCGTTAGCGGCCCAGTGCCGCTGCCGACCGAGATCAACCGGTTTTGCGTCAATCGTTCGCCGCACGTCGATAAGAAGAGCCGCGAACACTTTGAGATGCGGACCCACAAGCGCCTCATCGATATTTTGCAGGCCTCGCCGAAGACGATGGATGCCCTGATGCATCTGGATTTACCGGCGGGCGTCGACATCGAGCTAAAGGCCTAGCCTAGGGCCCCCATTTCACCCAGAGCCTCGTTATCGCGAGGCTTATTTGCGTTCGCAAACGGCGCCTCGGCCTGGCCGAAAGCAGCCTCCCGGCTCCCTAGTTGCTGGCTGGGCTGAGGAGCGTTCAGACAAAGAGAGAAAATTGCCCGGATGACCTCCGGACCTGGCGCCATGGCGCCGCTCACCGTGTCGCACGAACG
>JAFAMS010000538.1 GCA_019233165.1 Vulcanimicrobiota bacterium
CCCGACGAGCCGGAACCGCCGCCGGCCGTAGCCGCTCCCCGCCAGCGTCCGAAGATCGCCGGCGTATTGCTCGAAATTGCGCGGCCCCGCCCAAAGCTCGGCCGAGTGGGGAAGGACGCCGTCGACGTAGTCGTCGACGCTGAGAACTTCTAGACGAAGGGAAGGGTTGTGAATGTTCCCGCGAGCACCTCGGTGGAGCTGCGACCGAGCCAGCGTTCGATCGCGGTCGCGTATACCGACCGAAAATCGACGTTGAAGCGCAAATTCCCGTTGTCGAGCTCGGTCAATGAGGGCTGCTCCCCGTAAACGCCGCCCTTCACTTTACCGCCGAGAACGAAAAGCGGTGCGGCCGTCCCATGATCGGTCCCCGCGCTGGCGTTCTGCGCGACGCGCCGTCCGAACTCGGAAAACGTCAGCGTAAGGACGCGGTCGGCATCTCCGTGCGCGGCGAGATCCTTGTAGAACGCGAGCAGACCATCGCCGAGATACTTGAGCAGGCGATCCTGCTGGTTGCGCTGCCCGGCGTGCGTGTCGAACGAGCCGAGCGAGACGAAAATGATTTGGCTTCCCACCTGGCTCCCGATGAGCTGCGCCGCGAGCTTGAGTTGTTGCGAGAAGCCGTCGGCCGGATAGGTCACCGAAGTCGTGTAGCCGGCGATCTTCGCGCGCAAGACGTCGCCGCCGTGGTACGCGGCGCGCGCCGTGTCGCGAACCAGCGTCAGATACGGCGAGCTCCCGCCCGGGGTCCCGTCGTAGATCGACCCGGCGGTCGACTTCGAGGCCGTATCCTTCCCGGTGTTGTAGTTGAACGCGCCAAGTGCGCCGATCGCCGGCACGTCGACGCGCTGCGCGACGAGCGCTTGCGGAAGGACGTCGCCGAGCGCGGCCGCGCGGAAGAGGTTCGGCGGGTTCGTCGGCGTTTGATCGAGATAGCGTCCGAGCCAGCCGGTCGTCGAGAGCTTGACGGGCGAAGCAGTCTCCCAAATCTGCGTCGCCTCGAAGTGCGAAAGATTCGGTTGCGGGTATCCGACGCCCTGAACGAGCGCGACCTTTCCTTCCTTGTAGAGCTCCATCAAGCTCGCGAGCGCCGGATTGAATCCGACCCGGTCGTTGAGCTTGAGAACCTGATTCTCCGCAAGACGGATCGTCGGCCGCGCGCGACCGTACGCGTCGTCGCTATACGGGACGACGGTGTTGAGCCCGTCGTTTCCGCCACCCAACTGCACGACGACCAGAACGTTGCGAGGGTCGACGGTCGAGCCGTAGCTCGGCAAGGTCTGCGCGCTCGCCGCTTCGGTGAAGACCGCAGGCGCAATCGCGCCCAGGACGGCGCACGTGCAGGCGGTTTCGAGGAATTTGCGTCGGTTCGCCATCGTTCGTCGTCCTTTAGTTCAGCTGGTTGACCGGCAGGTTCAGGGTCAAGGCGAGCGCACCGCGGATCTTCTCCGCGTAATTCTCCGGGCCGAACGGCGTCGGATTGGTGCCGGTCCGCGACTGCATGTAGTCGCCGAGCGAGACGCGGATCTCGGCAGGGACGTCGTCTTGCACCGCCGAGGCCGTGAGCAGCGAGAGGATCTTGTCGGCGTTCATCCCGCCGGCGGCGGCGACGATCTTGTCGGCGCCCATCGGATCGTCGGTCTTCGCGGTCGCCTGATTGACGATTTGATTGATGAAGTTGAAGCGTGAGAGCAGCGTCGAGGTGTTGATCCAGGTCGGACCCCCGTCCCAGCCCTTCACGCTCGGCGGCGCGAGCGGCTCTTGCCCCATCCGCTGTAAGAGGTAGATCGAGTTCGCGGGAACGGTCGCAACCTGCAATAGCCGTAAGGTTCCGATCGTGAACTCCAGCGGGCTTTTCGGAAGTGCTCGATACGCGCGCGACGAGTAGAAGACGTTCGAGCGCAGGATCGTCCCGAGCGTCTTCCCGATGTCGTACCCCGAGTAGGCGTAGACGGCGGCGGCAGATTCGATCAGCTCCGGCTCGGGATCGGAATACACGAAGAACTCGAGCAGCTTGCGCGCGATGAACCGCTGCGAGATTGGCTGCGAGACGACGATGTTGACGATGTCCTCGCCGCCGAAATTTCCGGTCCGCCCGAGAAAGGTCTTGGTCCCGTCGTCGTGCCGCGCCGGGATGAACGTGAATCGCAGATTCTTATCGAGCGTCCAGCCGGTGAAGGCGCGCGCGGCTTCGCGGACGTCGTCTTCCGTGTAGTTTCCTAGCCCCAGCGCGAAGAGCTCCATCAGCTCGCGCGCATAGTTTTCGTTCGGATGGGCTTTGACGTTGAAGCGATTGTCGAGCCAGACGAGCATCGCCGGGTTCTGCGAGACGTTGAGCAGCAGCGTCCGAAAATTCCCGAGGCCCTGCGCGCGGAAGAGATCGATTTGCTCCGCCATGAGCGGCGCCGGCACTTTGCGGATGCTCGTTGCGAAGTGGCCGTGCCAGAAGAGCGTCATCTTCTCGACGAGCGGATGCTTGGTGCGGAGCATCCGGTCCAGCCACCACATTTGCGCGGCGCGCACGGCGGTTTTCTGATTGTAGAGCTCGTCCGTCGCCGGGTACGCCGGAAAATCGAGGTCGGCGTCGGCCGGATGGAGCCGGAGGTCGACGGCGCGTTCGACGCCGAGCCCCGCGAGGGTCGCGACCTCGGCGGGCGTTGCCCCGAACCCGGACCGGCGCGCGAGATGCGCCGCCTGGCGAGGGCCAAACGGACCCGAGTAGCGGTCGAGCGCGTGCGCCGCATCGAGCGTCCCGGGCGGACGAAATCCCACCTGCGGATCGGTCGTCGTGTTCAGCTTTGAGGCAAGAAGCTCAGCCATCTCATCAGGGGGAACGTCGGGGTTGCCGTCCGGGGTTCGTTTTTCATCCGGGTTTAACGATTCCACGTCGACCCGTGTTGTCGCCAGGGATGAGAGCGCGAGAGTGGGCCCTGCTCCTCATCCTTGCGGCGATCTGGGGCGCGGCGTTTTTCTTCTACAAGCTTCTTGACGAAGCCGGTTTGGGCGCGCTCACGGTTTCGTTTGGGCGCGTCGCGCTTGCGGCGCCGGTCCTGGTCGCCGCAATGCTCGCCGGCCGGGAGCGCCTTCCGGGGGGATGGAGCGCTTGGGGCTCGTTCGCGGTCCTCGCCATCTTCAATAACGTCGTCCCGTTCACGGCGATCGCGTGGAGCGAGAACGTGATTCCCAGCGGCCTTGCGGCGATCAACAACGCCATGACGCCGATCTTCACCGTCGTGATCGCGCACTACTTGACCCGCGACGAGCGGCTTTCTCCGCTGAAAATCGCGGGCGTCGCGCTGGGATTCTGCGGAGTCCTGGTCTTGATCGGCCCGGACGCGCTGCGCGGTCTGGGACTGGCCGGCGTCGCGCAGCTCGTCGTCCTCTCGGCGCCGCTCTCGTACGCGTTCGCGATCGTCGCGGCGAAGCGCATGGGACCGATCTCGCCGCTCGGACTCTCGACGGGCCAAACGCTGGCTGCGACGGCGATGTTGCTCCCCATCACGTTTGCGATCGACCGGCCTTGGACGCACCCGCCGCTCTCGCTTCAGGCGTGGCTTGCGTTCCTGGGGATCGCGATTCTAGGAACCGCAGTCGCGTACTTGTTGTACTACAAGATTCTGCGCGAAGCGGGCGCCGTGAATGCGGTGCTCGTCACGTTTCTGGTCCCGATCGGCGCGTTGATTCTCGGCGCGCTCTTCCTGCACGAACGGATCGAGCCGAACGCGCTGGTGGGGATGGCGCTCATCTTTTGTGGGTTGGCCGCGATCGACGGCCGAGCGCTACGCTCGCGCTGACGCTACCGCGGGCTCTTCTACCA
>JAFAMS010000115.1 GCA_019233165.1 Vulcanimicrobiota bacterium
TGGCTGATCTTCGAAGCGCACGAAATCGTTCACCCGAACGGAAGTCCCGGCGAGCACGGCGTGACCCGCGTTCCGAACGCGAGCGCCGTCGTCGTCCTCGACGGCGGCGAGGTCGTCCTGACCGCGCAGCCGCGCTACGCGGTCGAACGGACGGTCTTGGAAGTCCCCAAAGGCGGCGCGCACCCCGGAGAGAGCGCGCTGCAGTGCGCCGAGCGGGAGACGCGCGAGGAGGTCGGCGCACTCGCGCGACGCTGGACGCCGCTCGGCGCCGTCCACGAGATCCCGTCGATCGTCGCGGCGAGCGTGAGCCTGTTTCTCGCGCGCGAGTGCATCTTCGGTGAGGTCGCGCCCGAGCATGTCGAGTCGATCGAGATCGTCCGGATGCCGTTCGAACGCGCGGTGCGGATGGCGCTCGACGGCGAGCTCGACGATGCGATCAGCGTCGTCGCCCTCGTGCGCGCGAACGACGCGATCGCTCGCGGCGTTTAGGGACGCGCCGCGGTCGCGCGCCGGTAGCCGTATGCGAAGTAGATTCCCAGGCCGATAACGAGCCAGATCAGGAAACGCAGCCACGTGAACTCGCCGAGTCCTTGCGTCATCAAATACAGCGAGAGCGTGATCCCGCAGAAGGGGAAGAGCGGGACCGCGGGCGAGCGGAACGGCCGCGGCAGCTCGGGACGGCGCTCGCGCAACCACATCACGCCGGCGCAGACGATGATAAACGCACTGAACGTCCCGATGTTGACGAGCTCGAGCAGAACGTCGAGCGGGACGACGAGCGTCAAGACTGCGACGACGACCCCGGTCGTCATCGTCGTCGCCGCCGGGGTTCCGAAGCGGGAGTTCACGCGCGCGACGGCGGGCGGGAGCAAGCCGTCGCGGGCCATCGCGAAGAAAATCCGCGTCTGGCCCAGCAGCGAGGTGAGCGCGACGCTCGTCGTCCCCGCAAGCGCCCCGACGACGATCGTCACGTTGATGAACGCGTTGTGCAGCGGCGCGACGGCCGCCGCGAGCGCGGCTTGCTGGTCCACGCGTTGCCACGGAACGATCCCGACGAGCGCGAATGCGACGGTGCAGTAGACGATCGTTCCGATCGCCAGCGAGCCGATCACGCCCAGGGGGACGTCCCGCTGCGGATTGCGCGTCTCTTCCGCGGTCGTCGTCGCCGTGTCGAACCCTATGTAAGAAAAGAAGACGAGCGCGGCCGCGGGGATGATCCCCAAGCCATTCCCGCCGGCGAACCCTCCCGTCCCCCAACCGTTCGGCGAGAGCGGCGTAAAGTACGAGGGATGGATTCCGACGAGCGCAACTGCGGCGAAAATGAAGACGAGCAGCGCACCGATCTTCACAATGACGAACGCGTTGTTCGAAGTCGCGGTCTCGCGAATCCCGATTGCGAGCAGGAGGGAAAGGACCAGAACGAATGCGGCGCCGAGCACATCGACGTGCAGCTGGGCCGGATCCGTCGAAAAATGTGCGTCGCGGGCCCACGCCGGCAGCACCATGCCCACGGCAGCGAGCGCCGTTTGAGCGTATCCTGAAAATTGTTGCGCGACGGGCGCCGCGCTGACCCCGTACTCGAGAATCAAGTCCCAGCCGATGATCCAGGCGACGACCTCACCGAGTGTCGCATAGGCGTAGGTGTACGCGCTTCCCGCAATCGGGACCATCGCGCCGAGCTCCGCGTACGCGAGCGCCGCAAAGAATGAGGCCAAGCCCGCGAGCAAGTATGCGACGATGATCGCAGGGCCGGCTTTGAGAATTCCCGGGCCGATCGTCGTGAAGATCCCGCCGCCGATCATCGTCCCTAGGCCTACCGCGATCAAATCGAAGGCGCCGAGCTTGCGGCGCAGGCGTCCGCCTTCGGTGACGATCGCTTCGGGTTGGAGCCGCTCGATCGCAGCGCGCGCGAACGCGCGGCTCGAGAAGTCGGCGTTTACCCCGGCGGTCGGGTCTCTGCGTTCCAAAGGTGCTCGGACATCCCCAGCGCGTGATTGATCCAACGCGCCCAAACGAACAGTGCGTCGGAGAGACGGTTCACGTAACGGCGCACGGACGGTTCGACTTCTTCGGTCTCGGCGAGCGTGATCAAGATGCGCTCGAGCCGGCGGGCGATCGTCCGCGCCAAGTGAAGGTGGGCGCCGGCGAGCGAACCGCCGGGATGGATGAAGTTGTCGAGCGGCGCGAGATCTTTTTGCGCGCGATCGATCGCGCGTTCCAGCGCGACCGCATCCTCATCGACGATCCGCGGCATCCCGTCCCACCGATCCTTCGGCAGCGTCGCGAGATCGCTTCCGAGGTTGAAGAGGACGTCCTGCGTCCAAGCCAACCATCCGTCGAGCTGCGAAGCGACCTCGACGGCACGCGCTTCGTCGAGCGCGCGCGAACGGCGAATCTGACCCAACTCCGACCGCACGATTCCCAGCGCGCTCGAGAGCTCGTCGACGGTCCCATAGGTCTCGATGCGGAGCGCGTTCTTCTTGACACGCTGCCCGCCGACGAGACCGGTCGTTCCTTCGTCTCCGGTACGGGTGTAGATCCGCGTCAGCTTGGGCATGCGCGCCGTTTCGACGCACGTGCGACCGAGGACTGCGAAGCCGCCGTGCGAACCTGCCACGGGTTATGCCAACGACGGTCGTCCCGCAGGAGGAACCGGAGCGCGAGCCGCTCGTCAAAGAGATTCCGCCGAAAGCCGCCGATCTCTCCGAGTGGTACCAAGCCGTCTGCTAAAAGGCGGAGCTGGTGTCGCTCGCGCCGGTGCGCGGCTGCGTCGTGCTGCGACCCTACGGCTATGGCCTATGGGAGCGGCTCGTCGCCGAGCTCGACGCGCGCTTCAAGGCGACCGGCCACGAGAACGCCTACTTTCCGCTCCTGATCCCCGAATCGCTGCTCGTCCGCGAGCAGCAGCACGTCGAAGGCTTCGCACCGGAAGTCGCGTGGGTGACGCAAGGCGGCGGCGAGCCGCTCGCCGAGCGCCTCGCGATCCGTCCGACCTCCGAAGTGACGATCATGACGATGTACGCGAAATGGGTGCAGTCGTATCGCGACCTCCCGCTTCTGATCAACCAATGGGCGAACGTGGTGCGCTGGGAGAAGCGGACGCGCCCGTTCTTGCGGACGCTCGAATTCCTGTGGCAAGAAGGGCACACCGCGCACGCTTCTGCCACCGAAGCCGCGGAGGAAGTGCAGCGGATGCTCGGCGTCTACGCGGACGTCGCGGAGAACGTCGCAGCGGTCCCGGTCTACGCGGGAGAAAAGAGCGAGAGCGAGCGATTCGCCGGCGCGCTGCACACGTTCTCGATCGAGGCGTTGATGCCCGACGGCCGCGCGCTGCAGGCCGGAACGTCGCACGAATTCGGACAGAACTTCGCCCGAGCGTACGGGATCGAGTTCTCCGCAGAAGACCAGACGTTGCAGCACGCGTGGACGACGTCGTGGGGGATGTCGTGGCGGATGCTCGGCGGGATGATGATGGTCCACGGCGACGACCGCGGCTTGCGGATCCCGCCGAAGCTCGCGCCGGTCGAAGTCGTCATCGTTCCGATCCACAAAGGCGAGAGCGGCGAGGTCCGAGCGGCGGCGCGCGAGCTGCAGCAGCGCCTCGCCGGCGCGGGGTTCCGCGTTCGGCTCGACGAGCGCGAGCAATCGCCCGGGTGGAAGTTCAACGAGTGGGAGATGCGCGGCGTCCCCGTCCGCATTGAGCTCGGCGCCCGCGATCTTGCGGCCGGGGCGGTCACGGTCGTGCGACGCGACCGCGCGTTCAAAGAAGAGGGACAGAAGACGACGGTTCCGCTCGAGGACACGCCGCTCCGGCTGCGCGCGCTTCTGGACGAGATCCAGCGCAGCTTGTTCGCGCAAGCGAAAGCGTTCCTCGAGAGCCATACGATCGCCGCGCGCGACCGCGAGACGTTCGTACGCCTGTTGCGGGAACGCGCCGGGATGATCGAGATTCCGTGGTGCGAGCTGGCCGCGTGCGAGGCGGCAGTGAAAGAAGCGACGAGCGCGACGACGCGGAACGTGCGCCGCCCGGCGAGGGGCCCGACGTGCGTTGCGTGCGGAGAACCGGCGAAAGCGCAGGCCTACTTCGCGCAGAGCTATTAGCGTGGCCGCGCTCGTTCTGGCATTGTGCGATGCGGCGGTCGGGGCAACGCCGACGACGCTCGAAGTGGACGCCAACGCGCGGGCCGCGGGGAACGAGCGGCCCGCGGCCGTCGCGTTGGCCCGCACGCTTCTGGCGCGTCCGTGGGCGGCGCAGATCACCCGCGTCCGCGTCGAGCGCGCGGGCGAGCACGTCGTCGCCGGGCTTACGCTTTCCGGCGTCAAGTTGCGGCGGCAGGTTGGCTCGGACGAGTTCTTGCGCGAAGCGAACGCGCTCGTCGATCTCGCGCTGCAGAGCGCGCCGCAGTTGGAAGAAGTCGATCTGACCGTAACGGTGCCGCTCGAGGCGGGCGTCGGGACGGCGACGAGCGGCGATTTCGGTCGCGCCGGCTCGCGCACGGTCTTCACGCTCACCGTGCGGCGCGCGGAGCCGAAGGCCCGGGAAGCGTACTTCGATCCCGCCTGGCGCTCGGGGCTCGATCGTGTACGCTAAGAGCACCCTGCCGAACGGGATCCGCATCGTGACCGAGCGGATCGCGGCGGTTCGCTCCGCGGCGATCGGGATTTGGGCCGACGTCGGGTCGGCCTGCGAACGCCCCGAGCAGCGCGGGATCTCGCATCTCGTCGAGCACATGCTCTTCAAAGGGACGGCGCGGCGCAGCGCGCGGGAGATCGCCGAGACGATGGATCGTGTCGGCGGAAACCTGAACGCGTTCACCGACAAGGAATCGACCTGCTACTACGCGCGCGTCATCGACCGGCACGTCCCGCTCGCGATCGACGTCCTGGGCGACATGTTCTTGGCCTCGCGCTTCGATCCCGAAGACGTGCGCCGCGAGCAGAGCGTCGTGCTCGAAGAGATCAAGATGTACGACGACTCGCCGGACGAGGTGATCCACGACCTGTTCGTCCGTCTGATGTGGTCCAATTCGAAGCTCGGCGATCCGGTGATCGGCTTTCCGCACACGATCGCCGCCCTACGAAGCGAGGACCTCCGCGCGCATATGCGCGAGCGCTACGTCCCGCGCAACGTCGTCGTGACCGTCGCCGGCAACGTGGAGCACGAGGCGATCGTCGCCGAGTTCGAGCGTACGTTCGGAGGCTTCGAGGGGAACGAGTCGCCGCCGGTGCCGGAGCGCGTCCGGCTCTCGCCGGGTTCGCTCGTCGTGACGCGCGACGTCGAGCAAGTCTATCTGATCGTCGGGACGCGCGGGCTCCCGGCGGCGGACGAGGACCGGTACGCGCTCTCCGTCATCGACACGGCGCTCGGCGGCGGGATGTCGAGCCGGCTCTTTCAGGAGATTCGCGAAGAGCGCGGCCTCGCATACAGCGTCGGATCGTTTCAGCTCGCGTATCGAGACGCCGGGCTCTTTGCAGTCTCGGCCGGTACCTCGGTCGAGCATGCGCAAGAGACGATCGGCCTGATTCGCGAGGCGTTCCGCGAGACGTACGAACGGGGCCTCGGGACTGCGGAGATCGAGCTGGCCAAAGAGCACCTCAAAGGGAGCCTCACCCTCGCGCTCGAGAGCGTCTCCGGACGGATGATGCGCCTCGGGCGCAACGAGCTGACGTTCGGGCGCCAGATCGACGAAGACGAGCTCGAGAAGAAAATCGACGCGGTCGGCGTCGCGGACGTGCGCCGTCTCGCCCAGAGCATCTTTGCACCGGAGAGCTGGGGACTCTGCGTCCTGGGGCCGATCGACGAGAACGACATCGACTGGACGCCGGCGGTGGCCTGACGTTGGCGGCGGCGGAGTCGGTCCCGCTGTGGGCGTCGCAGCTGATCGTCGCGATGGCGCTGAACGCGGTCGTCCAGGCGATTCAGATCGGGGCGTACGCGGCCCGCTACGCCGGGGTGCGCACCGAGCGGATCGCGACCTCGATCTCGCTCTTCAACCTGTTCGTGACCGCGAGCCGCTTGGCGGCGCTCTTCCTGACGCCGTCGCTCGGCGCGCTCGCCGACAACGCGAGTCGTCGCGCGATCGCGGCGAAGCTCTCCGAGGTCCCGGCTGAGGTCGTGGGGACGTTCGATCTCCAGATGCGGTTGATCGTCGCAGCGGGGACGCTGGGCACGATCGCCGGCGCGGTGCTGCTTCCTACCTTTATCTACCTCTTCACGCGCGGTATCCGCTCGTTCGAGCGGCGGAACTCCGTCTTTCGCGCGGTCGTGCGCCTCGGCGACCCACGGGTGATGATGGACGTCCTCTCGAGCATTCGTCTCCCGGAGATTCCGACGATCGTCGCCTACACGCGCGAAGCGATCCCGCCCAAGCTGCTGATCGGGAATCTCGTCGTTATGGCGATCTATGCGATCGGCGTCCCCGCAGCGTACTACGCGAGCGTGTTGAACCTCGACGCGCGGACGACCGCAGCCGGCCTCTCGGGGATCGTCAACGGGATCGGGACGCTCGCGTTTACGTTTTTCGTCGACCCGACGTCGGCGCTGATGGTCGACCAGTCGGTAAAAGGAGAGCGCTCCCTCGATTCGATCCGGGCGATGGTGATCGGCTTGACTGCGACGGCGATTCTCGGAACCGTCCTCTCACAGGCGCTCTTGTGGCCCGGCGCGTGGGTCATCGCGCACGTTGCGTCGCTGTTCGTTCACGGGGTGGGAGGGCACTGAGATGATCCGTCGTCTGCTCTGCGCGCTGCTGCTCGGCGGCGCGCTCCTCTCCGAGACCGGGTGCGCGGGCGCGGTGGAGTCCTGGATCGTCCGGACGCGCGACGCGCAAGGCGATCGCGCGCTCCAGCGCGGGAACCTCCACGATGCGGCGCTCGCGTACAAGCTCGCCCTCGACGTGAGTCCCGCCGACCGGCACGCGCGCGCCGGCGCGGTCGCCGTGCAGCTCTCGCTCGCGCAGGGCGCGTATCGGAACGGGAAGCTGGAGGAGGCGTTCGCCGAGCTGGACGTTGCCGAGCGGATCGAGCCGAAGAATCCGTACGTCGTCGATCTGCGCGAGCAGCTTTCGGAGGCGCGGCTCAAGCGCGAGATCGTCCTCTCGAATTATCCGACCTACAAGGCGTCGGCTCAAGAGATCGTGCGGGCGTACATCCAGCTGCGAACCGTCGACCAGCAAATCATCGCGAGCCTCCGGCGCTTCGGCTACACGTACGACACGATCGACTTGAACAAGGCGATCGACGGCTCGTCCCTGCTCGGCGCGGAGGTCGCGAAGAACACCGCGCGGCTCGTCCAGTTCCGCCAGGCGGTCGAGTCCGGAGCGACCGCCGAATCCCCGGGGCAGGCGCTCGCGCCGCCCTCCTCCCTGCTTCCGCTCCCCTAGCTCAAGGCGAACCCGCGCCGGGCCGATATGCGTGGTATGGCCCCCGCCCGAGAGGTTTCGGCTCCGCCTGCCTTCGACACGCTCGGCCGCGACGCGTACTACTGGACGCGGCTGCGCGAGCTCGTCGACGACGCCGGCTATACGCTCGAAGACGTCGTGCGGAACTGGCAAGCCTACGTGATGCGGCGCGATCTGATTCGGTTCATCGCGCACTACGAGCTCTTCAAGCGCGTCGTCGACCTTCCCGGATGCATCGTCGAGCTCGGCGTCTACCGCGGCGCGAGTTTCTTCACCTGGACGAACCTCATCGAGACGTTCGCGCCGTTCGACCGCCACCGTCACGTCTACGGCTTCGACAGCTTCGAAGGGCTGCAACGCTTTCTTAGCCAGGACGGCGCCGACGCTGCCGGCGCGATCAAGACCAACGATCTCACCAAGCGTTACGTCGGTGCGTTCGGCGTCAAAGCAGCGGAACTCGAAGCGCTGGTCGAGATGCACAACGCCGATGCGATGATCCCCGGGA
>JAFAMS010000367.1 GCA_019233165.1 Vulcanimicrobiota bacterium
GCGTACTCAAAGCCGTGCAATCGGTGAACGAAGTTCTCGGGCCGGAGATCGAGGGGCTCGACGCGACCGCGCAGCGCGAGCTCGACGACCGGATGATCGCACTCGACGGTTCGCCGAATAAAGCCTCGCTCGGCGCGAACGCGATTCTCGGCGTTTCGCTCGCGGTCGCGCGGGCGGCGGCGGCAAGCCTCTCGCTGCCGCTCTATCGCTATTTAGGCGGTCCGTCGGCTTCGACACTGCCGGTCCCGATGATGAACGTCATCAACGGCGGCAAGCATGCCGAAGGTGCGCTGCAATTTCAAGAGTGCATGATCGTGCCGGTCGGCGCGTCGAGCGAAGCCGAAGCCGTTCGGTACGGTGCCGAAGTCTTTCATGCAATCGGCAGGCTCTTGCACGACCGCCACTTACCGACGCTAGTAGGCGACGAAGGCGGCTACGCACCACCGCTGCAAAGTCCGCACGAGGCGCTCGACTTAATTGTCGCGGCGATCGACCTGGCGGGCTATAAGCCCGGCGCGGATATCGCGATCGCGTTGGATCCGGCATCGAGCGAGTTCTATCAAGACGGCAAGTACTACGCGCTTTCTAAAGACCGCGGGTTCGACGCGCGCGAAATGATCGCGCTCTACGACGAGCTGTGCGAACAATATCCGATCGTATCGATCGAAGACGGGCTCGCCGAAGATGACTGGGAGGGGTGGCGCAAACTCACCGAAGAACTCGGCGATCGGGTGCAGCTCGTCGGCGACGATATCTTCGTGACGAACTTGAAGTTTATCGAGCGCGGCATCGCCGAAGGCGTCGCAAACTCGGTTTTGATCAAAGTCAATCAAATCGGCACGCTGACCGAAACGCTCGACGCCATCGAAATGGCACATAAAGCGGGATACAGTACGGTGATTTCGCACCGTTCCGGCGAGACCGAAGACACGACGATCGCCGACATTGCGGTCGCTACCGCTGCGGGGCAGATCAAGACGGGATCGCTCTCGCGCAGCGACCGCATCGCAAAATACAACCGCCTGCTCGCTATCGAGGAAGAGCTGGGAGCCGCGGCGCACTATCCGGGAGCCTCAGCTTTCCACTAACCCATACGCAACGAGGTTCCCCGCCATGTTCGATCGCCGTTTCATCGCCGCAACGATTGTTGCCGGCGTCTTTCTGACGTCGTGCGGCCAACCCGTTTTGCGGTCTACGTACGTCCCGCAGTCGGCGGCTTCAGCCGAACTCACGAGTCGTGCGTGCTACGTTACGCCACAAAAGCCGAGAAATGTCACCGCGACGATTACGTTCTACGGTTGGCCCGACAACACGCCTCCCGGGAACGCGATCGCGCATCCCGTGATTCACAACGTTGCTAGCGGCAGCGGAACGTGGTGCAATCCGACGACGTTCGCCACCGAACCGACGGTCGCCGAAAACAAGCTGATTCCGTACGGAATAAAAATCTACGTCCCGTTCTTGAAGCAGTATTTCGTTCGCGAAGACGATTGCACGCCGTCGGGACCATCGACGGGAAGCGGAAACAACGGCTGCTACCGGGTGTGGTTCGATCTGTGGATCGGCGGCGACGGAAAGTCGAACGTCAACGCGCTCGTCAACTGCGAACTCTCGATGACGCCGCCCGCGAAAGTGCAAGTCATTCTCTATCCCAAGGCAACCATGCCGGTCGCGCATCCCGGTCCGATTTATAGCGATACCCCCACACCGAACGGCACCTGTTACGGCAAGCCGGGGAGCCCGATCTAGGAATTACGGGGAACCGGGCCGCGCCCGCGGAATCCCGGGACGGCGATGGCTGGTTACGAACGTTTCGGAGCGCTTCTCTTAACGGTTGCTCTGCTTAGCGGATGCGCCGGATTCGCCGCGCAGCCGACGCCGGAGTCCGTGGCCCCGTCGAATGCGCAGTTCGCGCACGCGTCGATTCCGTTGCAACACCTCGTGATCGTCGTTCAGGAGAACCGCAGCTTCGATAACATTTTTGCGGGCTTTCCCGGCGCCGACGCTCCAACATTCGGCAAACTGCCGAACAAAAAGACGCTGGTGCTGCGCACCGTCTCCATGAACACCGAAGATCCCGAGCATAGCTTCCAGCAAAGCCTAGCAGAAATCGACGGCGGCAAAATGGACGGCTTTGCAGCCGATCAACTCAACTCCGGTCCGCCTTATAATCCGCCGGTCGAACTGAGCCGGCTGGATCCGCAGATCGCCGCACCGTATTGGTCGATGGCCAAGAGCTATACGCTGGCGGACCGCATGTTTCCGACCGAACACGGACCGAGTTGGACGGCCCACATCAATCTCGTCGCGGGAACGACGGCCATCGATCCGACGACGGCGATCG
>JAFAMS010000416.1 GCA_019233165.1 Vulcanimicrobiota bacterium
GACGTAGGTTTTCGTCGCACGAATCGTCGCGACGGTGCGGTCCCGCCCCGCGACGAACGCGCGAAAACGTTCGGGAGCCATCTGCGCTTTTGCCGCTTGGGTCAGCGCGCCGTTGAGAAAGTCGGACGCGCCTGCGAGCTGGCGGCCGCCGACGACGCCGAAGAGATGACCTGGATGCGTCGCTTCCTTTTGCGCGGCTACGATGAACGCCGGCGCTGCGGTGAGCCGCGCCGCGATGTCGTCCCATGCGCGCGCCACGTCGGTTTGGGTCGCGCCATTGATCCCGGCGAGCGGCGCGTAGAGGAATTGCGTGTACACGACGTCCAGGACCGCTCGGGCTCCGTACGTGTAATCGCGCTCGAACCGCCGGTACACGGTGAGCTCCCGAAGCATCCCGGTCAGCTTCGCGCGCAGCAGCAGGACGTCATCACGATCGCGCAGCGAAGCCCCCCGAACGTCGATCGCATCGAGCCGGCGCATCCATCCGCGGATCAGTGCGGCGTCGCGCTCGTCAGCAGCGGCCGACGGATCGTCGAACGCTCCGTCGTAACCGCCGATCCCGAGTTCGGTCGCGACCGTCGGATGTGCGGCCGCCCACCGGAACGTGATCTCGCGGGCGAGCTGCTGAATCCGGGCGGTCGGTGCGATCGTTTGCGAACCGGCCGCGAATGGCGTGGCGATGACGAGTGCGAGCGCGAGAAGCGTTCGCTTCATGCGACTTTCGTGCCCGCGAGCTCCTCGAGAACGCTGGGACGTTTCGGATCCCACCCGAGCTCGCGCATCGCTTTCGCTCCGGAGACGAATTGGTCGAGGGCGAGCGCGTCGGCAAACGGACCCATGAGCTCGCGCGCTTTCTCCAGCGGTATCGAATCGACGCGACCGTCGCCGCCCGCGGCGCGACTCGCGGCGCGCGCGATCTCGCCGTACTTGACCGGTTTGCCGTCGACGGCGTTGTAGATCGAGTCGCCGGGAGCGCGTTCGACGGCGAGCGCATAAAGTTCGGCGAGCGCGTCGACGCGCACCGTCGACCAGTGATTCTCCCCGCTGGCGACGATGGCGAGCTGCCCGGCTTTCGCCTGACCGACCATCATCCCCACGATCCCGCCGCCTTCTCCGTAAACGAGCCCGGGTCGGACGACGATCGTGCGCAACGTGTGTTTGCGTGCGTCGAGGACTTTTTTCTCGTGTCCCGGGCGCCAGGCCACGATCGGTATCGGATCGAGGCGAGCGGTCTCGTCAACCGGCGTCGTACCGGTTTTTCCATAGACCCACACGCCGCTGGTGTAAATGAAGGCCTCGTGATCGGTGTCGATCGCGCCGAGCATCGCATCGAGAGCCGCGGCGTCGAGCGCGACGCCGTCGGACGATTGCTCGAACGCGCAGTGAATCACTGCATCGGCGTCGTGGGCCATCTCGCGCAGGACGCTCGCATCGCCGAGGCCGCCTTGGACGGGGTGGATCCCGGCTGTCCGGAGCTTGTCGATCGCCGTCGCACTGCGAGCGAGGCCGACGACGTCGTGTCCGCGCTTCTTCACGGCGTTGCAAACGGCGAACCCGATGTACCCTGTCGCCCCGGTCACAAAAACCCGCATCCCGAGCCCCTTTCAGATCACATTTGACGTTCCGGGAAGATGGTTCTGAGGGGGAGGACTCTCCTGCGCCGAAATGGTTGCCACCACTTCGTGACAGCGAATCGCAGGCACCCATGTCCGTCGATCCACTCTCGATAGGCGCAACCGGACTCTCGGCGTACGATCAGCAGCTAAACGTCGACGCGAACAACGTGGCCAACGTCGGTTCCTCCGGATTCGAAAGCCAAGACGTTACGTTCCAAGATATCCTGGCGAGCTTCGGCGGTCCGGGCGGAGGCGTCAAGGTCGCGACGATCGACGCGAACGGCGCACAAGGCGGACTCGCCACGACCGGAAACCCGACCGATTTCGCGATCGACGGAAACGGGTTCTTCGTTCTGCAGCAGCTCGGCGGCGGCGGCCAAACGTTCACCCGCGACGGGCATTTTTCGCTCGACGCAAACGGCAATCTTGTCGATCCCTCGACGGGTCTCGTCGTCCAAGGATTATCGCCGAGCGGTGCGCTCGCGCCGATCGCGATTCCGCTGGGATTGCAATCGCAAGCCGTGGGAACGGGCTTCGGACCGAAGACGGGGCCGACGGGCGATCGTTCGTTCGACGTTTCGTTCGGCGGTAATCTCGATCAATCTCTCTACGTCGCCGCGGCGAGCGGCGGACCGGCGCAACCGGTGACGCTCGGCTCGACCGTCTACGACTCGCTCGGGAACGCGCACGCGGTCAACGTGACGTTCACGCCGGTCCCGCTCTCCGCGGGTGGCGTCGATCCCGCGACGCAAACCGTGAACGACACGCACGGAAACGCGACGGCGGTCGGAACCGAGTGGTCGTGGACGATCGCCAAAGCGAATCCGTCAGATCCTGCCGTGTTCCCCGCAACGACCGGTTACGCGTTTTTCGGACAGACGGGCCAGTTCATCAACACCTCGTCCGATCCGACCGGGCAAACCAACACACACAACGCCGGCCCCGTCGCGCCGAGCGGCGTCGAAGGGAACCTCGTCACCGTCAACAACTGGGGGCTGCCCTCGAACAACTCGGTCCCCGCGTCGATCGCGCTCGACTTTTCGTCGATGTCGTCGCTCGCCGGGAGTTCGTCGGCAACGACCCTATCGCAAAACGGCAGCGGAGCCGGGACGCTGCAGACGATCTCGGTCGGCGCCGACGGCACGATTACGGGTGCGTACTCGAACGGGCAGCAAGCGGTTCTCGGCCGGGTAGCGCTCGCATCGTTTGCGAATCCGAACGGTCTCGAGCGGCTCGGCAGCGGCGAATTACAAGCGACGGCCGCGTCGGGCTCGCCGCAGATCGGCGCGCCCGGGAGCGGCGCGCTCGGGAGCCTTCAGTCCGGTGCGCTCGAGCTCTCCAATGTTTCGCTTGGCGATGAGTTCGTCAAAATGATGATCGCGCAAGCGGCGTTCCAAGCGAACGCGAAGACCGTGTCGACCGGCGAGCAGCAGATCGACACGATCTTGAACCTGTAACTTTAGGCTATTTCGCCATCGTCGTCATCGGCGCGCCCTTGGGGATGAGGTAGCTTACCGCGACCCGAACGGGGACGGTGCCTTTGTTGTAGGCGGAGTGCGTGTAGCCGCCTTTTTCCGTCCCGCTCTGGCCCGCCTTGAGGATGTGCGTCCCGGTGCCGTCCACGACGGTCAGCTCGCCGCTAAGCACCGTGAGCGCGACCGGTCCGCCGTGCGTATGCGATGGGACTCCGCTCCCGGGCGGAAAATCCAAAACCTGGTTCACGAGCTCGTAGTCGCCCGCAGTCACCGTAATCGGCATTTTTTCGGTCGCCACGTTGGTCGGCCCGGCCGCAGCCGTTTGTCCGACGGCGATCCCGGCGAGCGCGCCGAGCGCGACGAGTGCACAAAGAATCCCGGTAATAGACGAACGAGAAAGCATCATAGGCTGATCCTCCTGCGCCGGAGGTAGCCTAGCGCGCTTGCCGATTCCTTGCGCTAGAAGAAGGCGGAGAGGCCGTTCTTGTCGCCGGCGTCGCGCTCGTTCTTGGCGCGAGGCCTCGGTTTTGCGTTGAGCGTTGCGGCGAGGTCGTCGATCGCCTCGAGCGCCGCTTTGCGGGGAGCGGGAGCCGGCTGCGCTTGCTGCGGCGAATCGACCGCCGGCTGAACCGGAAGCTGGATGACGGCGGCAACGCGAGCAGTCTTCACCTTATAGTCCGGCATCGGCCGGGAGACTGCCGAGCATTAGCGGGGTTCCGCATCCGCGTCCCAGGACTCGAGGACGCTCGACGTAAACCCCGAGGACGTTGCACGACCGTCACTCGATCCGCTTCCCGAACGCTCCGCAGTACGTACCGATTGCGCGCCGCGCGGTCGTCGAGTTTGCACGAGAGTGCGGTCTTTCCGAAGGAGCGTGCGACGATCTCACGAGCGCCGTCGGTGAAGCGCTCGCGAATGCGGTCGAGCACGGGTTCCGCGACCGAACCTACTTTGCGATCCGGTGCTGGCGCGAAGAGGGTTCGCTCTGCGTCGAGGTCGAGGACGACGGACGCGGGTTCGACCCCGACGCGCGCCTCGAGCCGGAGGCGAACGCAACCCGAGGTTACGGAATCACGATTATGCGCGCGCTCGTCGACGAGGTGATGTTCAAGCGGAACGGGCGCGTGGTCCGGCTCCGTAAATTTATCGAAGAAGAAGCGGGCGCCGCGAGCGAAGAGCTAGCCGGCTAAGCCCTCCAGGCTCGCAGGACGCCGGCGAGCGCGGCTCGCGCCCGCTCGTCGAGCTCCGCTTCCGAGAGCGTGCTGAGCGGATGCGCGACCACGACCGGTTCGAGCGCCGTCATCCCGAGCGCTTCGCGCTGGACCCGCGCCTCGTGCTCGAAGACGGTCGTGACGATCACGGCGGTCGGTATCCCCGCGTTCTCTAGCCGGATGGCGTCGTGCATACAGCACGACGTGCACGACCCTCAATCACCGATCCCGGTGAGTGCGACATCGTTCTCCGCGGCGATCTTCGCCAAGAGCTCGGGCGCCGCATCGCGCGAGAAGCTCTCCTTCTTGTAGCGCGTCGCCGTACCGAGGCCGTGCTCTTTTGCGAGCGCTTTCGCGACGCGCTCCTCCAGCTTCCAGCCGTTCCACTTCGTATTGTCGAGGACGGCGACGCGCAGCCCGGCAAGGCTTGCGGGCCGTTTCGCGAGCGCGAGGTAGGGCGCATCGACGACGCCGCGCGGATCGTAGATCATAGCTTGCACGTCCCATCTTCACAGGCGGACTCGACGGCGGTGGTGCCGTCCAAGCGGCGCAACACGGGTTGCGTCATGTGCCCCCACCCGGGGATGAACGCAGAAAACCGGCCGGCTTCGCCGCCGGCGACGAAAAGATGGATGTCGTCGGCGCTGGGAACGATCGGGATTCGGGAGTCCGGATCGCGACGATACCAGCGCGGCAGGTTCTTATTGTAGATCTTGCCGTAGCGGTCGTTGAAGCTGAGTGCGGAGAACGCGTTGCCGGCGTTCATCCAGAGATAGTTCCGCACGTCGTGCCGCGTCCAGCCGTCCTTTGCAATCGTCTGTGCATGCTCGGGGCCGATCACGACCGCGCACGAGCCGCTCGAGACCGCGTTATTGTTGGCGATCGTCGACATTGCCGAAACGATGCTGTCGAGAACGCCTTGCGCGTCGTTTGCGACGTGGTTCGTGACGCTGTGCGGCGGCTCGGCGGCGATCACGAAGACCGAGCTGTCCTCGGGCTTCATCCCGCGCTCGACGTGATACGGAGCCCACGGGCTCAGCTCTTCGTTCTCGGCGATGCAGTAGGTGTATTTGGCCGGGCTCCCGAGCGTGCTCTTGTCGAGGTCGCCGGGAGTCCCGCCCCCGACTGCGAGCAGAATCAAGCGAATCGCCCGTCCGATCGTCGCGTTCGCGCGGTTTCCGGAGCCGAAGACGTTGTGACCGGCGTTCATCCCGATCGCTTTTCTGACCGGGCCGTTGACGACGAGGAGCGGTGCCGCCATGTGCGTCGTCGCTTGCACGCCGTTCAGGTTGAAGGGTTGCGCCGTCAGCGCGTGCATCGCGGCGCGGACGACCGGCGCATACTCCGGTTTGCAGCCGGCCATCACCATGTTGATCGCGAGCACCTCGCGCGTCAACCGCCCGTGCCGGGGCGGAACGACGGTCTCGAGCAGCTGCGGGCTCCCGCCGAGCGCGGCGACGACCGCCGCGACTTTTTCCTCGGTCGGAGGGAGGACGGGGAGCCCGTCGCTCCAAGCTTGCTCGAAGTAGTATTCGACGAGGTCTTCGTGGTTGATGCGCGGACGCGTCTCAGTGACGGCGGAAGCAGTCATAATCCTCGGTTGCACGAAGCAAGAACCGTGCCCTCCGAACCGTCCGCGCAAGCCGGGCCGCTCGCCGGGATTCGCGTCGTCGATCTTACGACCGTCGTAGCCGGACCGTACACGACGCGGATCCTCGCCGACTACGGCGCCGACGTTATCAAAGTCGAGCCTTCCGCCGGCGACATCATGCGCTGGCAGGGACCGGGGCGGCACGTCGGAATGGGCGCGATCTTCCTGCATCTCAATCGCGGGAAGCGCAGCGTCGTCTTGGATCTCAAAGACGAACGCGAGCGCGCGGCGCTGCTGAAGCTCTGCGAGCGCGCCGACCTGTTCATGCACAACATCCGGCCCGCCGCGATGGAGCGCTTGCGGCTCGGATACGCGCAGATCGCGGCAGTCAATCCGGCGATCGTCTACGCCGCACTCGTGGGGTACGACCAGCGTGGTCCCTACGCGTCGCGAGCCGCTTACGACGACTTGATCCAAGGCGCTTCCGGAATCGGCTCGCTCCTTGCGCAGACCGGCGACGGGGTCCCGCGTTACGTCCCCGTCAACATGGCCGACCGGATCTCCGGGATCACCGCCGTCGGCACGGTGCTGGCGGCGCTCCTGGCGCGCGAGCGAACCGGCCGCGGTCAAGCCGTCGAGATCCCGATGTTCGAGACGCTCGTCGACTTCGTCATGGGCGATCATCTCGGTGGTCACACGTTCGAGCCGGCGCTCGGTGGTTTCGGGTACGGCCGGCTGCTCACGCCGCTGCGCCGGCCGCATCGGACGAAGGACGGTTACGTGTGCGTCCTCCTCTACGATGACAGGCAGTGGGAGCGGTTCTTCGCGCTCGCCGGACGCTCGGAGCAATATGCCGGCGACGCGCGCCTGAACGATATGCTCTTGCGACGCGAGCATTATCATGAAGCCTACGAGATCGTCGCGGAGATCCTCGCGACGCGTTCGACCGCCGAGTGGCTCGCGGCCTTCCGCGAGCACGACATCCCGGCGATGCCGCTACACGACATGGAGAGCCTGCTGCACGATCCGCATCTTGGCGCGACCGGGTTTTTTCGCGAGCAAGAACACCCGACCGAAGGCGCG
>JAFAMS010000509.1 GCA_019233165.1 Vulcanimicrobiota bacterium
GGCTCGAGCGGGATCGCCGTCGGGATGGCGACCAACATCCCGCCGCACAACGTCGGCGAGATTTGCGACGCGATCGCGATGATCGTCGACGATCCGAACACGACGGACGAGCAGCTCTGCGCCGTCGTCCTCGGACCGGATTTTCCCACGGCCGGCGTGATCATGGGGCGCGAATCGATCCGCGAAGCGTACAAGACCGGGCGCGGCTCGGTGGTCGTGCGCGGCAAAGCCGAGATCGTCGAAGAGCGCGCCAAGTTCCGGATCGTGATCACCGAGGTGCCGTTTCAAGTCACGAAATCGCGGATCGTCGAAGCGATCGCCGAGGCGTACGCCGACAAGCGCATCGCCGGGATCACCGCCTGTCACGACGAGAGCAACCGCAAAGGTATGCGCGTCGTCGTCGAGCTCGCTCGCAACGCGACGCCCAACGTCGTACTGAACCAGATCTACAAGCACACGCCATTGCAGACGAGCTTCGGGTTCAACATGCTCGCGCTCGTCCCGGTCCTCGGCGAGGGCCCGAGTCAAATCTCCGCGCTCGAGCCGCAAGTGCTCTCGCTCAAAGCGATGCTCGAGCATTACATCGATCATCGCCGGCTCGTCATCCGGCGGCGCACGCAGTACGACCTGAACAAGGCGCGCGAGCGCGCGCATTTGCTCGAAGGCTTCCGGATTGCGCTCGACAATATCGACGCGGTGATCGCGCTGATCCGAGCCAGCGAAACCGTCGATGCGGCGCGGGCCGGCTTGATCGATCGCTTCAAGCTGACCGAAGTGCAAGCCAACGCGATCGTCGACATGCGGCTGCGTACGCTCACCGGGCTCGAGCGCAAGAAGATCGAGGAAGAGTACGCCCAGCTGCTCAAGACGATCGAAGATCTCGAAGACATTCTCGCCAAACCCAAGCGCGTCGCTTCGCTCGTGAAGAGCGAGGCGGCCGAAATCAAGAAGCGGTTCGGCGATCCGCGCCGCACGCAAATCGTCGCCGCCGAAGGCGAGGTCTCGATCGAGGACGTCATCCCGAACGTCCCGGTGGTGATCACGGTGACGGCCGGCGGCTACATCAAGCGGGTCTCGGTCGACACGTTCCGGCAGCAAAACCGCGGCGGACGCGGCGTCATGGGGATCGGCAATCTCAAGCGCGAGGACGTCGTCCGCAACTTCTTCGTCGCGAACACGCACGAAACGGTCCTGTTCTTCACGAACAAGGGGCGCGCGTTCAGGCTGAAGGCCTACGAGGTTCCGGAAACGACGCGTCAGGCGCGCGGAACGAATCTCGTCAACCTGCTCACGCTCCCGCCCGGGGAGCAGGTGACGGCGCTCTTCCCGATCACCTCGTTCGAGGGCGACCGGTATATGGTGATGGTGACGCGGCGCGGCGTGATCAAGAAAACGAAGCTCGAAGAGTTCGCCAACGTGCGCCGCAACGGGTTGATCGCAATCAACCTCGATCCGGACGA
The DNA here is from genome assembly GCA_019233165.1 of Vulcanimicrobiota bacterium. Taxonomy (GTDB): domain Bacteria; phylum Vulcanimicrobiota; class Vulcanimicrobiia; order Vulcanimicrobiales; family Vulcanimicrobiaceae; genus JAFAMS01. The sequence continues at coordinate 1,461 of JAFAMS010000509.1, forward strand.
CGAGCTGCTCGCGGTCGATCTCTCCGACGGAAAGCGCGACATCATCTTGGGAAGCCGCGACGGGATGGCCGTGCACTTCAACGAGAAGGACGTTCGCTCGATGGGTCGCGCGGCGCGCGGCGTGAAGGCGATGACGCTCGCTCCCGGCGACGAAGTGATCGCGATGGACGTCGTCGAGGACGATCGCCGCGAAGTGCTGATCGTCACCTCGCAAGCGTTCGGAAAGCGGACGCCGATCGACGAGTACCGCCACACCTCGCGCGGCGGTAAGGGCGTCAAAGCGTTCGCGCGCGAGAAAGAGATCGGCAGCGTCGTCGATCAGATCCTCGTTCGCGAGAGCGACGAGCTCTTGCTGATGACCAGCGCGAACAACGTGATCCGAATCCCCGTCTCGCAGATTCGGCGCGCGGGCCGCTCGACCAAGGGCGTGCGCCTGCAACGGCTCGCCGAGGGCGACGAAGTGATCGCCGTAGCGAACCTCTCGCAGCAAAGCAAGGAGATCAGCGCGATCACCGGCGAGCCGACGCTCGCCGAGTAGCCTCTAGCGGAAGACGAGCTCCGCCGGCGATGCCGGAACGTCGCCTTGCGGCGCCGCCGGGAGCTTAATCTCGAAGACCGTTCGCCCCGGGGCGCTCTCGGTCAACCGCAACGTCCCGTGCGCGCGATTGGTCGCCTGGAGCGCGATGGCGAGTCCGAGTCCGCTGCCTTCGACCTCACCGCGCGTTGCGCCGCGATAGAAGCGATCGAAGACGTGCGCTTGCTCCTCGGCGGGAATACCCGGTCCGGCGTCGATGATGCGCGCCGTCACGAATGGGCCCGCGCGGCGGACTTCGATCTCGATCGGCTTCCCTTCGCCGTATTTGCGAGCGTTGTCGAGCAAATTCGCGAGCGCTTCGTGCACCTCGCCTTCCTCGGCGAGGACGTGCGCGCCGTCGTCGAGCGAGAGTTTGATTTCGGGGTGTCCGGGGATCGCTTCGATCGCCGCCGTCGCGTTGCGCGCTACCGAGGCCAAATCGACGAGCGAGAGCTGCGAGGGTTCGGGACGTTCGAGCCGCGCCAGGACGATCAGCTTGTCGATCAGCGTCCGCATCCGGCGGCTCTCCAGGTCCAGCGTTTCGAACGCGCGCTCGCGCTTCGCGGGATCGTTCAGCGCGCCGCGCTTGAGGACGTCGAGATAGCCGCGAATCACGGTCAACGGCGTGCGCAGCTCGTGGCTCGCATCGGCGACGAACTGGCGGATGTACTCCTCGACCCGGCGGCGCTCGTCGAATGCGGCGGCAACCTGCGACGCCGCGCCGTTGAAGGCACGCGCGAGCTCGCCGACCTCAGTGCGCGTGCGCGTGTCGATGCTTTGCGGCGTGAAGTCCCCGTTCGCGAACCGCTGCAACGCGCTGGTGACCGCGACCATCGGCGCGAGCGCCTGGGCTGCGAGAATCGAGCCGATCAGCCAACCGAGCAAACCGAAAACGAGCAGCCCGCCGACGACGCTGAGCGAGTACCACGTGATGAGCGCTTTGAAGCGCGCGATGTCGCTGCTGACCCAGAAGATGCCAGCGCGCGTTTGCACGCGGCTGGGCTGGATTCCGGCGAGATTCGCGATCGAAAAGACGGCGTGGTCGAACGAACTGCGATCGTCC
>JAFAMS010000038.1 GCA_019233165.1 Vulcanimicrobiota bacterium
GTTGTCACCGCCGACTTCTTTGATGCGCAGCATGCTGTTGTAGCACACGACCGGGTCGTAGTGCATTCCGGCAGGGATAACCTGATAGTCGGAACGCGACAGCACTTCTTCCGGCGGATAGAAGTTGTCGCGCACCGTGCACATCCCCGCGATCACATGGCGTCCCTTCTCGGTATCGACGACGATCGACTGACCCATCGGACTGTGCCCGGGCGTAGTGATGACCTCAAGTCCCTTTGTCACGACGTAGTCGCCGTCGAGTAGCTGCATGTTGCCCGTTGACGCGATCTCTTCGTAGATCGATTTCGGCGCATACGTGCTCTTGAAGAACACGTGACCCGGAACGTTCTGAAACTCGTAACGCTGAACGAGGACCTTGCTCTTCTTGAACTTCCGCGTGTTCATGCAGTGATCCCAGTCGAGGTGGGTCTGGATGACGATGTCGATGTCGTCGATCGTTAGGCCGCGCTCGGCGAGCTGTTCTTCGAGGGGCTTCACATCCTGGACGTCTTTGAACGTTTCCCCGGCCAACACGAGATCGGCACCGCTCGGACGGACATAGCGCCGGTAGTCTTCGGCGCTGCAGCCGGTGTCGACGAGCACGTTGAGGCCTTTGCCTTGGATCAGCCAGGACATGTACGGAATATCGATCTTCACCCCGAAATCGTGCATGTACGTGAAGCGGCTCTTCTCGCGCTGCGGACCAAAGGCGACGACCATTGGCGTGATTCTGAACATTCGCTAAGTCCCTCTCCGTCGGACGTCCGTCAAAATGGTAGATTGTCCCGCTGCCAGGTTCGGTCCGCTTCGAGGATCGCGTCCACGATTCCGTCGTAACCGGTGCATCGGCAAATGTTGCCCGAGATGGCTTCGCGGATCTCCCGCTCGGTAAGGTCCTTGAACCGCGATAGCAACCAAAAGGTTGTCATGACGAAACCCGGGGTGCAGAAACCGCACTGCAGTCCGAAGTGCTTGTGGAACTGCTCTTGCAGCGGATGCAGGTTCCCATTAGGCCCGGCCAGCGACTCGATCGTAAGAACCTCACTCCCGTCCGCCTGGACCGCCAGCACGAGGCAGCTCCGCACCGCGCGACCGTCGAGTAGAACCGTGCACGCACCACAGGCCCCTTGCTCGCAGCCCACATGCGTTCCCTTGAGCGCGAGCTGGTCGCGCAGAAAATCGGCCAGGTTCGTGCGCGCTTCCACTTCGGCGCGAACCTCGCGCCCATTCACCCGCAATTCGATCGTAAGGTTCGTTGCGCTCACGCGGCGCGAGCCCGTTCGAACGCGGTGCGTAGTGCGCGGGGCACGAGCACCTGCAAGAGCTTGCGCCGGTACCATTCCGATCCGTGAAGGTCGGCCCGCGGGTCGGCCTCTCGTGCGACTTCATCGGCGAAATCCGCGAACTCTCGACCGATCGTTTCCTCGCCTCTAAGCCGCGTTTCACGCTCGGCGACAAGAGGCTTCTCCGCAACCCCCGCACACGCGACGCGCATCCTCTCGCAGCGACCGTCGGGGCCGAGCTCTACGAGCGCCGCAACTCCGACGAGCGCGAAGTCTCCGCGACGACGTGCAAACTCGAGCCAGCACGAACCGACGTTCGCCGCTTGCCACGGAAAGCGCACTCCAACGACGAGCTCGCTCGTTTCGATTGCGGTCGTGAAGGTGGAAAGGAAGAACTCTTCCGCTGGTAGCAGGCGGTCCCCGCGCGGTCCGGCGACGACGATGGTCGCGCGGAGGGCGCAAGCGACGGCGGGCAACTCTGCGGCGGGATCGGCATGGGCGATGCTCCCGCCGATCGTGCCCCGATTGCGGATCGCGACGTGACCGATGTGCGGCAGCGCTTCGTACAGGAGCGGACACCGTACGCGCGCCTCGGGCCAATGTTCGACATCGGCGTGCCTCGCAAGCGCTCCGACCTGCAGCACGCCGCCGGCACTCTCCAGCAAGGACAGGCCCGGAATTCGATTGATATCGACGAGCACTGCCGGGCGGCTGAGGCGCAGATTCAGTAATGGGACAAGGCTTTGGCCGCCGGCGATCGGCTTGGCGTCATCGCCGTGCTCCGCAAGCACAGAGACCGCTTCTTCCACCGTTGCGGCTCGGTGGTACGCAAACACACCGGGCTTCATGTCGCCTGTGCGCAGGCGAGCCGTAAGGCGTCCTCCGGCTTGATGGGAAGTCGTTCGACTCTTCCGCCTACGTGCGCCAACGCGTCCGCGACGGCACACGCGATGGCGGCCGGCGTGGCGACGAGTCCCGACTCACCAACGCCTTTGATCCCCTCCTCCGTGAACGGTGATGGGGAGACGCAATGCAGTACCTCGATCCGTGGAACTTCGACCGACGTCGGAAGGAGATAGTCGACAAAGGTTCCGCTGCGGAACTGCCCATCGTCGTCGTACGCAGCTTCCTCGAGAAGTGCGCCGCCGATGCCCTGTGCGACCGCGCCACGAACCTGTCCGTCGACGATCGCCGGATTGATCATCGTCCCGCAATCTTCGACGGCAACCATGCGGCGAACGATAACGCCGCCGGTCGCTGCGTCGACCTCGACGACCGCAAAAATGCATCCGCTCGCATACGTCGCGGGCGGATCGTAGAACGCCGTAACGCTCAACGAAGGGTCTTCCAGCACGTCCGGCGGCATGGGGATGTAGTGAGCGGCCCGCGCGAGTTGTTGGAGCGCAAGCGCGCTTGCGGGATCGCCCTTGACGCGAATCGCTCCGTCGCGCATCTCGAGATCGTCCACGTGCGCCTCGAGCAAGTGCCCCGCCACTTTGAAGAGCTTGGTCCGCAACTGCTCCGACGCGCGCGTGAGCGCACCACCGTTGATGACGGCCGTGCGGCTAGCGCGCGTGCCGGCAGTGCTGATCGGAGTCGAAACGGTATCCCCGCTTATCACCTTCACGATTGAGGGGTCGACGTCCATGGCAGCGGCCACAACCTGTGCGAGCGAGGTGGCGTGTCCTTGGCCTTGCGACGGGCTTCCCGTCGCCACGGTGACACCGCCGTCCGGCTCGACCGTAAGGCGAACGACGTCGTGCGAGGCGAAGGACCAACGTGACTGGAGCGCGCCCGCGCTTCCCCAACCCGTCGGCTCGACGTAGGGACTCATCCCAATACCGACGAGGCTATCGGTCGAGCGCCGCCGCGCTTGCTCCTCGCGCACTTGGTCGTAGCCCAGCGCGGAGAGTCCCGCTTGGAGCGCCTCGTTGTAGCTGCCGCTGTCGTAGAGCATGCCGGTGCACGACGCATACGGGAATTGATCCGCGTTCACGAGGTTGCGCCGGCGCAGCTCGGCCGGATCGACGCCCAGCGCTCGCGCTGCTTCGTCGATGAGCAGTTCACGCACCGTCTGTCCCGCGGTCCATCCGACTCCGCGATACGCCGAGATCGGCGACT